>JAIPGU010000024.1 GCA_021735575.1 Candidatus Altimarinota bacterium
GCTCGGGGATGAATGCGTTTGCAATCATCATAAAAGCAGATAGAAAGAAGATTTGCTTCCGACCTTCGTCAAGACTTCGGCGGACAAGACGGCGAATTTCGTGGCACAAAGGCGGATAAACCCGCCGTAGTTCGCCATATGGCGAACGAAGGCTGGGTAAAATAATTAGATACCTCGGGCGTTCCGTTCTCCGTAGAAATACTTCGAAGGATGAAAAGCCCGAGGAGCTTCATTATATCGAAGATCTTTCACTGCGTTCCCTGGCCTAGACCGGACAGGGCAGGCAAGAAGACGAAACAAAGAAAAAAATTAAATTTTACTTTCCATTCTGCGGAATACATTCCGCAAAATTGTTGGCCTCTTTGTTTTTTTGTGAAAACTCATTTAAAATGGAGAAAAAGTATGAAACGGATATTTCTATTGCTTCTGTCTTTTTTCTGCTTCGCGCAAGGGGTGGTATTTGCGGCGACTCCTCCTCCGGTGTCCGGTGGCGGAATTTTGCCGGGACCAAGCACCGAGGAGGTGAAGAGTGATTCATTTGGAGCAGGCGTCGAGAATAAAGGTGGGCAAACCTACATTATCAAAAAATTTATTCCGCGGGCGGTGAGTGGGTTTGTGATAACGATTGTCTCTATCGGAGTTATTATGTTGATCATAGCGGGGCTGGTGTATGTCTTTAGCGCGGGAGACAGTGAAACCATTAAAAAGGCGAAAGACATCGTTTTTTGGACCGTTGTGGGAGTGGGTGTGGCGCTTGTATCTTTTTCATTGGTGCAAATTATTATCGGTCTTAATTTTACTACTACTCCTACGAGTTGATGCGAAAAATAATGCACCGTCTATTGTTTGTGGGATTGCTTCTTCTGTGGGGAGGAGCAGTGGCGCAAGGAACTGAGGCACAAGAATCAGTAGTGCCGTTCGATTCAAATAAAATTTTTCCTACATGGTCTTCGCAGGATGGGCAGCCCAGCAAAGCTCCGGTGGAGGGAATTATTGGAATAAATAAAGATGCGGAGGCAGATGCGGGAACTCCACAAGAGGACGTTGGGGAAAAATTATTGCTTCAGTACATTCCTCGTATTATTAACATATTGCTCAAATTTGTGGCTCCGATTGTTATGGGAATCTGTTTGTATGCGGGAATACGATTCGTGTATGCCGATAACAATGAGGAGGAAATCACCAAATCGAAGTCATTTTTTCTGTACGCTTTGATGGGAGTGCTTTTTATTGTACTGAGTTATTCGCTCTTGAAAGTGGTATATTTCTTGATTTCTCCTCTATGACAACGATGAAAAAAATATTTTTTTGCTTTTTGGGAGTCTTGCTTTTCTTTCCTTTTTTTCAAGGGGAAGCGCAGGATGATGCTCCAAAGACAGAGGCGGGATATGGTTTGAAACAGGCATTGGAGAGTTTGGATGCGTACGAGGAGGATGGAGAAACTCTTATTTTACCTCAGCATTTGGCGGGAGTGGATTCGGAATTATCCGGCACGGCAGACGATGTGACTCTTTATTTGCAACGCATCATCAATGGCGTCGCCGGTATTGCGGCAACACTTGCCGTTGCTTTTTTGGTAGTGAATGCATTCGCGTTGGTGACGGCGACCGGTGGAAGCGACAAAATCGCCAAAGCGAAAAAAGGAGTTATTTGGTCGCTTGTCGGGTTGCTCCTCATAATTGGTTCGTACGTGGTGGTGAAGACGATTATTGCCCTGACGTATTCGGGGGAAATATCAATGAAGGAGGAAGAGAAGCGGCGGCAGACAGAACGGAGAGAAGGGGGGGGCGGGGGGAGAATTTCTGAAACAGAATTAAGAGCAAGAGATGCCATACAACGGCATAATGAAGCAGAAAGTCTAAGACAACAATATAGAAATCCGGGAGGGGGCGGAAACGAAAATAGTCCTTTTGGTGGCGGATTTTGATTTTTCTTTTGCTCTTCAATCGTTTCGATTGAAGAAAATGAGTTGGGGACACAGAGAACAGAAATAAATCCGGTTCAATCTACAAGATTGAACCAGCAACAGATTTTCCTGAATCGGACCCCTATGGGGACACTTCGGCATGACAAAAAATGAGAGGGAATTCCACAAAGGGGAACAGGAAATCAGATGACGAAAAATGGGGTTGTTCCCCTTTGTAAGGGGAGATACGCCTGAGGCGGGGAGGGGTTTTTCTCAGAACCCCCTTCACCCCATGAAATCCCGACCAGTCGGGACTATTTCACGGGGTAAATCCCCCTTATGAAGGGGGACGAAAATGCTTAGGAAATTCGTCGGATCCTGTGCGTCACAGGCTCCGAACATTTTGGGTTCTGGCTTCAGACATACGCTGACTCAGCCTTGCAGTTTTTTCTTCAATTCCTCGGCGGCAGATTTGTCTCCTTCTGATTCACCGGCTTCTTCTTGCGCGATTTCCTGCATTTGGATTTCTTTTTCACGTTCGGCTTTGAGTTTGGCAACGTCGTCAGAGAATTCTTTTTCGAGTTCAGAAAATTTTTGTTTCTCTTCTTCAAAAATTTTGATGAGCTCATTAATTTGCTCGATTTTAAGTCGAGGGATGGCCTCAATGACGCGCTTTTTTTCCTCCATGGTGAGGGAGATGGACCCCTCCAACAATGTTAGAAAATTTTCCTCATCAAATGTCGTGTCTGGGTGAGGCGGAATCGTAAACAGATGTTTTGCACGTGCGCCTAACTGTCCGGATATACCGTTTTGTACGGTAGAGTCTTGGTTGGCGGGAGTAGCTCCATCATCTCCTGCACTGGGAGGGGTTTGAGCAGAATCATCGCCAGTATTTCCCCCTGAAGCAGTGTTGGTTGTTTCGTCTGTGTCCATAGAATACGAAAAAAAGACGTTCGCACCCTAGCCTTTTTCTTTTTTTTGGGCAAGAAAAAAATAAAGATGGAGAACAAAAGTAATTTTGTCTTTCTGCCTGCCCTCGGCCGAGCCCTGGCCTAGGCCGACAGGGCAGGCAGGCCAGGGACCCCGTGAAATCCCCGCTTTGCAGGGACTCTATTAGAATCTTCGTTATAATTTTTTAATGCTTTATTCGGAAGATCCTTCGGCTCGCTCCACTCGCTCAGGATGACGTAAATAATATATTGTCATTCTGATGAATCCCGCGTATGTGGGGTGAAGAAGAACCTTCATTCTCATTCCAAATCCTTATTCGGAAAATCCTTCATCCGCCGCGGCGGATTCAGGAAGACAGAAGAAAAAATATGTACGTATTTCGTATTGCGTATGGGAAATAGAAAAACAATACGTTCTCCGTAGGGACATGCCATGGCATGTCCCTACAATTCTAGGAACCCATGTACTCCTTCAATCGTAGTTTCCGCCACGCCCCGCCTGCCCGCCGTGGTGGGGCGGGTAAACTTGTCGGGAATTGGAGGAATCAGGTTCTGAATATAGATGGCTCAAAAGTGAAAGGTTCAATTTCCGACAAGCGGGAACTACGATTGAACCAGCGAAAGTGATAGGACGCAGCTAGCTTTCGTCCCTACAAAACATTTTATATGCTCGTCTTCCTTTTATACGTAATACGTGCTACTTAATACATAATACTATTTAAAGCCCCTATTTTTTCTTTTTCACTGGAGCTTTTGCTTTTGGTGCTGTTTTTGCGGTCTTTGCGGGAGATTTTTTCGGAGCTGGTTTCTTTTCTGCTACTGGTTTTTCTTTTTGGGTTTCCTTTTCTTTCGGAGCAGAAGCTTTTGCAGAAGTTCCTCCGATTTTTGTAATCTCAATGAGTGTGTAATCCTGTTTGTGTCCGCGTGTTCGTCGATAGCGCTTACGCGGTTTCATTTTAAACACCCGGATTTTGTCGCCTCGTCCGTGTTCGAGAACTTTTGCTTCGGTCGTGACCCCTTCGAGTACCGGTGTCCCTACTTGAAAACTCCCGCCATCTTTTTCGCTGAGAAGGAGCGTTTCAAATTTTACTGTTTTTCCAGCTTCCGCATCGAGCTTATCTACTTCGATGGTATCGCCTACTTCGACCAAGGCTTGGTGTCCGCCGATTTTTACAATAGCAATCATGTTGCGAGGTGGTTATTCATGCGTCGGAGGTCTCAGTGAGACGCTTGTGGGTCCCGATCACATTGAAAATACGGGCAAACTCTATGAATTTTGAGGGAATTGTCAAATGGGAAGCAAGAAAATCAGAAGAGGTCAAAAAGGAAGAGGGTGCGTTCTTTCCGTAGCTGACACGGCGCCGTGTCAGCTACAAATGGAAGTTTGTTTGTTTGACGAAGAAGGATTGATGATTGATAATTGCTTTGATGAATCATGTGCTGACAGCAAGCCAATTCTCTCAGAAAGAGTTATTGGATATTTTTTCGGTTGCCACAGAAATGGAAGAGGTCCTCCAAAAGGGGGGATCGGAAATGGCGAAAGGAAAAATCCTCGCCGCGCTCTTTTATGAGCCTTCCACGCGTACAAGATTGAGTTTTGAAACGGCGATGCTGAGGCTTGGGGGAGGCGTGATTTCCGAAACAGATGTGACTTTTTCGTCTCAAACGAAGGGTGAGATTCTAGCTGACACGATTCGGATTGTGTCTAACTGTGCTGATATTATTGCGCTTCGCTCTCGTACGGCCGGGGATGCGAGCATTGCCGCGGAATATGCTTCTGTTCCGATTCTCAATGCCGGAGATGGAGCGGGGGAGCATCCGACGCAATCGCTTCTCGATCTTTTCACGATTCAGAAACATTTCCAACTCGGAGAGGCGCCGTTGCATCTGGCGTTTGTGGGAGATTTGAAATATGGAAGAACGGTGCATTCACTGGCAACGATGATTCGGAATTTTGAGAATGTCACGGTTTCTTTTGTCGCACCGCGTGAAGTGCAGATGCCCGAGAAATATATCACCAAGGGAGATGTTGTTTTGACGGAATTGACCGATGAAGTGTTAAAGAATTCAGATGTTGTCTATGCGACGCGCATCCAAAAGGAACGTTTTGAAGAAACGGATTTGTATGAGCGAGTAAAAAATGCTTTTATTTTCGATACCGAAAAAGTCACTCTCATGCATGAGAGTGCGATCCTGCTTCATCCTCTTCCGCGGGTGAATGAAATAACACTGGAGGTGGACGCATTACCACAAGCACAATACTTCGCGCAAGCGCGTAATGGAATTCCGGTGCGAATGGCGCTCATTGCAAAATTGTTACACCTCGTCTAACCAGCATGACTTCTTGTATTACAAACGTTCGGATCATAAATGCCGATGAGGATTTTGTCGGGCATGTGGTATGGGACGATGGGAAAATATTAGCCATTTGTAGGGATGCGATTAATCACGTCCCTACGGATGTAATTATAGATGGAACAGGAAAAATACTGCTTCCGGGGCTTATTGACGCACATGTGCATTTTCGGGAACCAGGACTCGTGCACAAAGAAGACTTGGCTTCCGGATCCGCCGCGGCGGTGAGCGGCGGTGTGACGAGTTTTTTTGATATGCCCAATACTATTCCGCCGACTTTTACGGTGGCATTGCTCGATCAGAAACGAGCACTCGCTCGGGAAAAATCTGTGGCGAATTTTGCTTTTTTTATGGGAGCGAGTGAACACAACGCGGAAGAAATTCGGAAAGCTACCAATATTCCGGGAGTGAAATTGTATCTGAATACCACAACCGGTGATCTCAAGATGGACACCGAAGAAGTGTGGCGACAGATATTCCGCATCGGAAAAAGAGTGGTGCTTCACGCGGAGGGAGAAACGTTTGTGCGGGCGGTACAGATTTGGGAAGAAGAAAAGTATCCATGTCCGTTGCACTTAGCCCATGCCAGTCAAAAAAAAGAAATAGAATTAGTGAGAACTTTCAAAGCACAAAATATCCCTCAAATAATTTCCTGTGAAGTGACACCGCATCATTTGCTTTTGTCTCAGGGGGACGCTTCTGTGAAACCGAATATTCAATCTCGTGCAGATAAAGAAGCTTTGTGGGAGGGCGTGATGGATGGAACTATTGATATCCTAGCAACCGATCACGCACCCCACACGCAGGAAGAAAAAGCGAAAGGAGCCTACGGCATTCCGGGAACAGAAACTTTATTGCCAATTATGGTGACGGAATTTCAAAAAAGAAACATCCCCTTGACTCGTTTTGTGAATATGACGAGTGAGAATGTTGTTCGTATTTTTGGTGTACAAGATAAAAAAGGAAGAATTAAAGAGGGATATGATGCGGACATGGTGTTAATTGATGTTCAGGGAAGGGGGATAATTCAACCGGAAAATTTTTTCTCAAAAAGTAAATGGTCCCCTTTTGCGGGGTGGGAGAGTCAGGTGAAAGTCGAGCAAACGTTTGTCGGTGGGGAATGCGTTTTTGAGAAGGGAGTCCTAAAGAATTCAGACTTCAGGGGGAAGGAAGTACGGTTTTTGTGAACGGGAAACGTTTGATTGTCTCTGAAATATAGTGAGAGAAAAATAAAATGACATAAAAATTTTTCTCAATTGTCATCGCGAGCGAATCGTGGCGATCTTAGAAATACAGATTGCCGCGTCCTTCGCTTCGCTCAGTCCTCGCAATGACAACAAATGTCATTTTGGATTTTATCAGTTTGGGGTTTCTTGTTTTGTTGCGTTCTGAGTCCAATCGAAAAATCCGGGATTGACCGTTTTGAGAATCACAGCGGATAGGAAGAGCAAAGCCAGACTAAAAAGCGCTTGCATGATGCGACCTTTGGCTTGGGTTACCATTTCCGAATTCGCTCCTCCAGCAATAATTTGTACGCCTGATACAACGATAACAAGCACGCAAATGATTCCAATAAGAGCTGCTCCGTATTGATAGAGAATGGCTATGTAATATCCGACTATATCGAGTCCTGTCTTGCCTCGAATAGATTGGACGCTTCTTCTACTGTCGTCTTCCCCTTCTATCTTTATCCCTCCGAGTGGTTCTCGTAGTTGAATACAGTATTGAGTGCTATCGTTTTCGCATACTGTTTCAAAATCTGCCGGGATGTCAAAAGGCACCGCCTGTGCCACATCTGCGGTTAAAAATGCGCTGAACGCCCACACTGCAAAGAGAATGCATTTTTTCATCCGCCAGTAGTGGTAAAGAGAACTGAAATAATAAACTGCACGCCGATATAACTGATAAAGGCGACCAATAATCCCACGATTGTGTAGAAAAATATATTTTTTCCTTTTTGGAGTCGGTTTTCATCACCCTCGGAAGTAATCATAAGGATTCCACCAAACGCGAGAATAAGAATGGCAAATGTCCCAATAATTTGTGCCATAAGTTTTATAACTTTGGATAAAATCCAAGTATCTTCACTTCCCGTAGCGGGTTTGAGAAAAGAGAGGTTGCCCTCGTTCCCGACTTGGAACGCGTTTCTTATGTCATATCCGGACGAAGCTTGTTGTATCATGTTTAAAGTTGCCAAAATAGCTGCCTTTCTGGCACTTTCCACGGCTTCTTGGGCTTTTCGTTTTACCTTAGGATCTTCGCTGGCGAGATTTGGCGCTTGCGCTTTTTCCACCTTTTCGACGTTTTCTTGTGCCGCTTGACATGCTTCACTGTCGGCGGCAGGGAGAGCTGGACATGGGTATACCCCTTCTTTCGCCTGTGTTATCCATACAGGAGTGCAAGTCCCCGCCAAAAAAAGAAGAAATGCAATACTGATATATTTTTTCATGCTGTTTGTATCTGTTTATTGTATCATAAAAGCAAATAGATTGCAAGATTACAAGACCAAGAGAGAAAGAGAGTCTCATCGGCTGTTTCAATCGTCTTAATTGAAACAGCTGTGGCCTTTAATGGTTGTGGGGATAACGCATTCTCCCGACTCACCGCCACTGTTGTTCGTCGCGAGCCTGTCCGCCCCACCACAGCGGGCAGGCGTGGCGGATTCAGCGTGGGAACAGATCCTTCATCCCACATGCGTGGGATTCAGGATAACGCGTCCTCCCGACTCACTGCCACCCCTTTGGGGTGTTGTTCGTCGCGAGTTCAGCGTTAATTGAAGCGTTCAAAAAAAATGTTTTCTTTCGGGATATCTTTTTGACCGAGCATTGTTACAACCGACTGCACCATGTCTCCATTACCACAAATATAAAACTCACTTTTTTTGTTCCAATCCCGTTCCTCAATAAATTTTGTAATACGACCGTGATCGATATGCACTGCGTTTGGGAAGGAATCGGGAGGGGGAATGCGCCGAGAGAACCCAAGAGAAACAGAAAGGGAGGAAGACCATGTTGGAATTTCATCCAAGTAAGCAATATCTTCCTTGTCTCGACCTCCGTACAGGAGTGTCATGGGACGAGAATTTTCTTTTTCATTTTCCGTTAAAATCATAGAACGAAGTGGAGCAACGCCGGTTCCAGTTCCGCAGAATACAAGTTGGGCATCAGGATTTTCCGACAAGAGAAAATTTCCAAACGGTCCTTTGAAGGGGAATGTATCTCCAATTTTCGCCTCCCACCAAATACGGGAAGCCGTGCCTCCTTCGACATATCGAACGACGAACTCGATCTTCGCTTCTGCTGGAGGAGAAGCGATGGAGTAGGCGCGCCACGCGGTGTCGGTGAATTGAAGCGATAGAAATTGTCCGGCGGCAAACGAGAACGAATCAATTTTTTCTGTGGGAACAAGTGGGTGAAACTCTTTGAGAGAAAAAACAAATGTTTTTGTGTCTCGGGCGGTGTTTCGAACAGAATCGAGTCGAAGGGTTCCTTCAAATATCATTAGGTCAATTATCAATGAAGATGTATCAAGTATATCGTATTATGTATTACGTATAAAATTCCAAATTACAAGCATCAAAATATAGCTGATTCACAATAAAATGACATAAAAATTCCCTTCCATTGTCATCGCGAATCCCCCGCCGCGGCAGGGGATGTGGCGATCTCAGAAACACAGATTGCCACGCTCTCCCGATAAATCGGGATCGCTCGCAATGACAAGAGTGTATACCCCCAGTATACATTAAAAAACTTCCTCTGAGGTTTTATATAGCCAGTTCACAATAAAATGACATAAAATTTTTCTCAATTGTCATCGCGAGCGAAGCGCGGCGATCTCAGAAACACGGATTGCCACCCATTCAGCTTCGCTCAGAGCCTGCCCTGAGCTTGTCGAACGGGGCAGGCTATCCTCGCAATGACAATGCATATCGTTTTATTTTTCTTTGATTATAAACTCGTCCTCTTGTAGTCTCGTTATCTATTCACATATTTCGAATAAGTTCGGCGGCACGAGGAGGATCTACGTGAGAGAAAACTTCCTTTTTCTCGTCCTTTTCAATGACAGCGGTAGGACCCATTTCACAACGTCCCTGACAGGGACACGATCCAATATCGATGTTTTTCTTTTGTATTATTGCTTCGCTTTGCGCTCGTTCCAGTGTAAAGCGTGAAAAATTTGCTGAACATGCTCGTCCGGAGCAGACTTTGAAACAAGTACGAGGCGTAGTCATTAGAGAGAAAATTCGTAAATCTTGTCTTTGGTCAGAATGTTCACTTTCTGTCCTGATTCGTCCACAATAAAGTCTCGCGCTCCAGGAGTATCGAAAAGTACTTGTTTTTTGTAGGTTGCAAATCGTTCTCCCTTCACGAACACCAAAATCCTGGAATTGTCTGGGTCCAGTACATAGAGGAAGTCGAGGTTGGGAGATGTGTAGACTTTTATATTTTTTCCGGAGAACGGAATAGAAGGTAGATCTCGGAAACCGTAATCCGCTTTCACCCCTCGGAATATTTTTTGCAATGTGCCGTCATCCGAAAGTACATAGATAGATCCATCAATAGTAAGGGAAACGGCTCGCGAAAGATCAGCTCCTTGATTGTAAGCGACGGCGGGAGAATAATTGGCGCGCCTGCGTTCGTATTTCCAGATTTGGTTTTCGACCGGATCTAAAATATACACAAACCGACCGTAGGTTTTAATATCAAGACCGCGTTTCCAAGTATCATCTTCGGTACTCATCGGAGTAATCAGACCTTCGTGGTACTCGATGATGCGCGGAGTATCGGTTAGAAAAAGAAGCGTGTTTTGGTCTTCTCTCACAGCGCCGGCAAGAATTGTTTCCTTGTCAGAAAGAGGAAGACCTTTTTCGACGATATTGCGCACGGTTTTGTACACTTGTTTGAGATCATGCACAAAAAGGCTTCCTTTGAGCCCCAAAAGTCCCATTGCCTCCAAATTGTCATTTTTAACTCCCAAGTCTGCCAACAGTTGTGGAGATACTTTTTTTGCGTTTTCGACTTGCAGTTGTTTTTCTTGAATGTCGGCCAAGAGAAATTGTGCATCAGATCTGAAATTCTTGGATTGGGAATTTAAGACCTTTTGTACGGATTCTTGTGCTTTAGAAAGAAATTCAGCGGCTGTATTCCTCTCTCCTTGCAAAAGAAATGTGTCGGCATTGACGAGGGCTTCCCGCGCGATAGACAATTGTTCGCGCAGTTCTTTGGTGTCGGTGGATTCGTAGTTGGCGATAAATTTTACTCCCACTCCGACCAAAAAAACAATCAGTACTGTTCCGGCAATGATAAGAAGATTTTTTTGGGGTTTAAAATTTCGAATACCGCGTACGCGAGAGAGGATGTCTTTTACGCGGAGCGGTTCACGCTCAGGCGTGAAAGCTTCCTCTTCGAATTCATCCGTGTCAAGAGTGTCCTCTTCGGGGAGTTCTTCCACTTTTTCTTCTGGCATGGGGTCGGTGTCGGGAAGAGAATTTTTCTTCTTTTTGGAAACCATCTTTGAAAGGAATCCGGCGCTTTGGCTTGTGTCTTTTTTTCCAATACCGATAGCCGTCACTAATACATCGGATTCTGATTTTCCAGAAAGTTCGTGCCGGAGAAGTGATACCGCTTCCCCAAAATCACTGCGACTCAGTGTGTCGACAATCTGATTGGCGGTGACAATACGCAGAAGACGACTTGTACAGAGAAGAACAATATCGTCGATAGCGACTTGTCCACTGAGGATATTGGCAAAGAGTGTCCCTTCCGTATCCGGAGCTTCTGTGATTTGACTAAGATTTGTTCCTCGTACGAGGTATGCTTCCGAGCCTCCACTCTGGGAAAGATAGAGATCATTGAAATCAAAAAAAGCCACTACAATTTCCGGTGGTTCTTTGACGTTTTGTTTTCTTTTGTGCGCTTCCAGATTTGCCGCCTTGAGTGCATCTTCAAATCGGTCGTACGCGTTCCCTTTGGAAGCGAGAAAACTCTCGACAATGGCTCCAAAAACCGATTCGGACGTTCCCTTGGGATCGGGAGTCTTGTCGGAAAACTTAGCGAGGAAGTATAACTCCTGTCCTTCGCCAAGAGTTTCATGAAAGGCAAATCCAAGATTTCCACCTTCGGGATTTGTTTCGAATGTGTGTACGGAAAAAGCCATGAGGAAAGAGGGAAAGTTTTCTTTTCTTATACCACATTTGAGATAAAAGCGACAACGCATTTTCAGGGAAAAATATTTGATATTATGTTTAAAATATGTTATAATAACATGTAAAGACGGAAAAGAATTGACAAAAATAAAAAATGATTGGGAAAACAACTTTTCTAAAAAAATATATCGGGGTTTCTGATGTTGAAGCGCCACGCGTGAAAGTAGCATGGATTACTCGTTTTCTTTTTCAGGTTGGTTTTGTGGTGGCATGGACGATTGTGACAGCCCTTTGGGTTGAAAATTTCGGAATTGGAAATTTACTGTGGTTGTTTTTGGCTGACGCGGTGCTGTATATAGCCAGTACGTTCCTTGCCAGTATTGTTTTACCGCGTGTGGGACTTCGCTCGTTTCTTTTGGGATCGACTGGAATTACAGCGTTATGTGTCTTGATTTCTTTTTTCTTTCCTCCGCAGAGTCTTATATTTTTTGCTTTGGTGGTACTTGGAAAGGATTTGTTTTTTTCTCAATTAAACATTGCTCTCTATCGGCTTCATGAGACATTTTTTTCTCCTTCCGAAGCGCAGAGATTTATGCCAGTTATCGAATCGGCCATAACAATCGGAGCGATTGCGGGAGCGCTTTTGACGATTTCTTTTCTCTCGTTTACTTCAACACAATCGGTGCTTTTTATATGGCTTTTGTCGCTCTTGAGTATGGGAATGATTGTTTTTGCTTGCCCTCGAACACTGCATGAGATTCCGGTATTTTTTCGAGAGCGAGAGGAGAAAGTTTCGAATCGTCCTTTGAGAGAGGCATTTCACGCATTAAAAACAACTCCTTTTTTGAAACATCTGGGAATTATATTGGTGCTTCAAGCCGCGATGTTTACGGTTATCGAGTTTCAGTTTACCTATAACGTTCAATCGCATATCGTGCCTCACGAAGAGGAATATCATGCGGTAGCGCCACAATATTTACAGGCATCGCTCTTGTCGGATGTAGTTGAACAGGCGAAAGAGGTGGGACATGCTCTTTCCGAAGATGTGCAATATATCTCTTCCCGTCTCATCATGCACGAAACATTGGCACATGATTTGGGAATGTTTCATTTAATTTTTGCGGTTATTGCTCTTTTGGTACAGTTAGGGACTCCTTTTGTGATTCGTTCTTTCGGGATTGTGGGGTCTGTAATGGCTTATTTTTTCATTCTTTTTGTCGCTCTTGCCGCGTTTGTGCTGGGGTATGGAAACATAAATCTTTTGCGGACGATTCAACACGGGGCACATTCTATCGGGGAAGCGCCTTATCATATCAGTTTTTACTCTATTTTTTCACATTCCCGCGAGTCGGTGCGGTTGTTTCTGGAAGGATTGCTCAAACCGATCGGGATAGCTCTGGGCGTGCTGGGACTCTTCCTTTTGTCTTCCGTAACGGTCATGTGGGCGGTCACCATTGCCGCCGCCTTGGTTCTTCTGGTGTGTCTTTTGATGAGACGGAGTTTTACGCATTTGTCTCAGAAAAATTTAGACCAATCGGAAAATATAGAAGGTATGATCCATTCGATCGAAGTTTTGGCTCAACGTGGGCATGACAAGCCGGAAGAAATTTTGTCGGAAAAGTTAAGAAACAAAGCGGAGCACGAGATCGTGAGGGAAAAGATCATCACTACCATTTCCCAAATCGGGAGTCCTCGACCGGTGCATACCTATCTTGAAATTTTACGCGATACTTCGGAATCGGAAGAGACAAAGATCCAAGTGTTGGAATCGCTTTTTCGTCTACAAATTCAAGAATCATATTGGGAGAAACACGCTTTTACGCGTTATCACCTTTTGAAAACACTCAAAGAACTTTTTTGTTCTACCAATCATACACATATTCAAAAATTGGTGGTCATGAATTTGTTCCGACATCTTCCGAGTCACGAAGTGGTGCCATTCTTTTTGGAGCAGATGAAGAGTATGGATGAGAAAATTCAATCGGTTTTTCTGCGCTCTTGTCGCGTATTCAACGATCCGGAAATTGCCTATTATATTCAGGAATTTTTGGAACATAAAAATGCTCGTCTTCGTTCGCATGCTGTTATCGCTCTTTGGAAATTTCAAAAATCAAAAAATTTCCTTCGGAATGTTTTGAAAGAACTTTTGGAAAGTGAAGATATTTCAGATCAGATTTCAGCGTTATACGCAATTGGAGAAGTAGGAGATCAGATGCTTCGGGAAATGGTACTGGATTTTGCCGATCATCATGAAAAAATACTTCGTCTTCATGCGCTCATTTCTTTGGCGAAATTGGGAGATGAACGCGCTGTTTGCGGGCTTTTGGAAATGATGTTTGAGGAAGACATGGAACTCTCTCGGAGTGCGTTTTTTATGATGCTGAGAGTGCCGGAAACGATTCGTTTAAAAATTGAAAAAAGAATTCAAATGGAAGTTTCAAGACAGGTCTTCAAAATTCTTCAGGGACAAAACTCCCCTACCGATATTCCTTCTCATATTTTGGGACGATTGGCATGGCTCTATCGTATGGCGGGGAGATACGATGATTTGGTGGCGATGGGACGGTACAAAAAAGGTGTATAGTGTGTGTCTCGGGGGTATATGGAGCAATGAAGAATTGAGAATGAAGAGTGTATACCCCCAGTATACATTTGAGACCCTTCGGCTACGCTCAGAGCCTGTCCTGAGCTTGTCGAATGGAGTCAATTCTGCCAACGATTCGAGCTTTGTGCTCCGCACTTGCTCTCATCGGGCAATTAGTTTTTTTCCAAGAGACCCTTCGGCTACGCTCAGGGTCAATTCTGCCAACGATTCGAGCTTTGTGCTCCGCACTTGCTCTCATCGGGCAATTAGTTTTTTTCCAAGAGACCCTTCGGCTACGCTCAGGGTCAATTCTGCCAACG
>JAIPGU010000025.1 GCA_021735575.1 Candidatus Altimarinota bacterium
TACTACCAACAAATCCGTGATCGAGGGAAGCACTACTACACCGCTATTTTAGCCACAGCGAGAAAATTCCTTCGTTTCCTTTTTTCTTTTCTCCATCAAAATCACTTCTTTTCTTTTGACTCTTCCCTATAGCTGGTCTCGGCGGGACTCGGTCGAGATGACAATGCCAGAGAAGAATTTTTTCTTGTGTGTAATTTTATAATTGGTTCGCTATAAATTCTTTTGCAAGTCTTTTGCATTTCTGCTAGCGTGCTCGTCACGATGGACTTTCTGGAAAAATCTCTGACTTTCTTTTCCCAAAAGGGATGGCGTGTAACCGCCCCTACTCGAAATATCATAAACGCTCTCCATAACGCCACCAGCCCCATAGGGGTGCGAGAAATTTGTTCCGCCCTCAAAGAAAGAGACCGTTCCGCAAATTCCACCACCATATACCGCGTGCTTGAACGACTGATAGAAAGTGGCATAGTCCACGATATACAAGGAAAATTTATTCTCTGCTCCAACCCCGAAGAAAAGAAGGAGCATCATTTTTTGTGGTGCACGCAGTGTAATCGCACAGAGGAAATATTTCTAGACTACCGAGAGTCAATTGCCCGACAACTCGCCAGTGAAAAAAATTTCCTTCTTCAGGAAGTAGACCTGCTTTTCAAAGGCATGTGCGAAAATTGTGCAAAAAAATAGTTCAGAAACGAAATTGACTTTTATTGTCTTTCTTGTAGACTGAGTAAAACGAATTTTCAACCTCTCAAAAATATTTGGAATCCTTGAATTTATGAAAAAAATTGTCCTAAAAAAACATGTTCTCCTTCTCGATAATCGGGAAGGGTTTTGGATTCAAACGTAAATACGGGTATTTTTGAGGGAAGAGTTTCGTTATTTCTTAAACTCTTTTCTCCATGGAAACTTTCATTTTAATCGGAATAGCCGGAGTGGTTCTTGGAGGCGGAACTGGGTTTTTTGTCTTTCGTCCAAAGTCAAAAAAAATAGAATCAGCCGCCCGACAAGTTGCCGAGAAACTCCGTAGTAATGCCGAACGCGAAGTAGAAGAAACTTTATCTACCGCTCGTGCTCATGCCAAAAAAATACGCGAACAAGCACAGGACGAAGAAGCAAATGCCCGCAAAAGACTCGATCAAATGCAAGCGCAAGCCGAAGAACGCATTGCAAAACGAGAGGAAATGCTCGAGCAACGGATGGAAAAATCCGAAGAAGCACGTGAAAAATACGAACGAACCATCGAACAATACAACGAACAAAAAAAAGAATTTCAAAAAAAGCTGGACGCACAAAACACGGAATTGGAACGAATCGCAAAGCTCTCGAAAGACGAGGCAAAAAAAGAATTGTTTGATCGGATGGAAAAGGAAGTGTCTGATTCTTTGGCGGTAACACTCCGTAAAAAAACAGAATTGATGGAACAAACCGCCGACGAAGAAGCGGCAAATATCATTGTCCAATCTATCCAAAGACAAGCTTCCGCTACCACGAGCGAAAACACAACCAGTGTTGTAAAAATCGAAAGCGAAGATATCAAAGGAAAAATTATTGGACGCGAAGGACGCAATATCAATGCTTTTGAAATGATGACAGGAGTCGACGTTATTATTGATGACTCCCCGGGAACGGTCACCTTGGCAAGTTTCGATATGTTCCGACGCTACATCGCCAAAATCGCGATGGAAAATCTCATCAAAGATGGACGAATTCATCCGTCTAAAATTGAAGAATCCGTAAAAAAAGCACAAGACGAAGCCGACAAATTGATTCTCGATATCGGGAAGAAAGCGTGCGAAGAAGTTCTGGGGGTGGTCAATTTCCCAGATCCAATTTTAAAACTTTTGGGACGATTGCGGTTCAGAACTTCCTATGGTCAAAATGTTCTCTCTCATTCCATCGAAGTGGCGCACCTTGCCGAAGCCATTGCAACACAACTGGGGGATGGAGTAGACCCTGAAGTTTGCAAAAAAGCCGGATTGGTACATGACATCGGAAAGGCGGTCAGTCATGAAGTTGAAGGAGGGCATGCGGTGATAGGAGTTGAAATACTGGAAAAATTTGGAATTGATAAGCGAGTTATTACTGCCATGAAATCTCACCATGAAGACTTTCCATATGAATCGGTTGAAGCGCGAATCCTGCAAGCGGCTGATGCCATTTCTGCATCACGTCCTGGAGCGCGTCGCGAAACACTGGAAAAATACATCAAACGCCTAAAAGAGCTTGAAGCGATTTCTACTTCCTTTCCAGGGGTCGAAAAAGCATTCGCCATCCAAGCCGGACGGGAAGTGCGTATTTTTGTAAACGCCAAAGAACTGGACGACAAAAAAGCCGAAAAAGTCTCGTTTGACATTGCCCGAAAAATCGAAAAAGAATGTGAGTATCCGGGAGAGGTCCGAGTGGCGGTGATTCGCGAAAGGCGATTTGAGGATGTGGCGAAGTGAGAACGGGCTACGAGATTACAAGATAACAAGACTACAAGTAGGCGCGACATCTGTCGCGCCTTTTTATTTCTCGTCATCTCGCCTGCCCTGCGAAACGCAGTGAAGCATGGGTAGTCTCGTAATCTTGTTATCTTTTCCAAAATTTCATTCGAAAAACTTCCCCTCCCTCACGTACCTTCGCTTCTTCCCAATCGGTGCGAATTCCATGCGGAGAATCATCAAAAAATTCAACGCGAGAAAAGACAGAATCCTGTACCACTTCCAATGTCTCATCAAAGAGAAATTTCTGATCGGTCTGAAAAACAAATTCTGTTTCTGGACTAATCCACTCCGCGCATTGCGCTAAAAACTTCTCATTGATAAATCTTCGTTTCTTGTGTTTTTCCTTAAACCACGGATCCGGAAAGTTCACAAAAATCGTCTCAAGTTTTACCCCGCGATCAACCGATGGGCGCACGATACTTTCAAAATTCCTTCCCGCATCACCATCAAATACGACAACATTGTCACACCCTGCAAATTTTTCTCGCAATTTTTCTGCCAACGGAAACCGAATTTCAAAGAGAATAAAATTTTTTTCTGGAAATTTCTCCAGCAATTGTTCCGTAAACTCCCCCTTGCACGCTCCCATATCCACAATGATTGAGGCATTATTTTCAAACCCCTCAAAAAAATATTCTTTCGTAATCGACAGCGGGTTTACATGGGGACGAATTCTGCGAGGCATCGGAATAAATGTTAAATTTAAAATGTAAAATGTAAAAATAAATTCCAAATCCAAATATGAATTTTTTGCGAAGCATGAGGATGTATTGTTTGTCTCTTTTGTAATTTATCAGGATTTCCGATAGTATTAATCGTGCCAATGCAAGGTCGCCCCATCGGCAAAGGACGTAAAGAAATCTAAAGGTGCAATTATCCCGAAAGGTGCTTCTATGCTCTTTCTGGTTTTTTGATATTTCTTGATTTTTCTCCTGTTCACTTACACAATCTCATTACTTCCTCTCTTTCAAAAAAATGTCCCACCAACTTCTCCCGTTTTTAGAAAAAAATGATACCGATATTGCCAAAGCGATCCACGGCGAAGAAGAACGCGAAGAGGATGGACTAGAACTCATTCCTTCGGAAAATTATGTCTCCCGCGCTGTACGGGAAGCCAATGGATCTGTTTTGACCAATAAATATTCCGAAGGATATCCACATAAAAGATATTACGGCGGACAGACTTTCACCGATATTGTCGAAGAAATCGCGATGGAACGTGCCTGCAAACTTTTCAACTGCAAGTTTGCCAATGTTCAACCGCACTCAGGAGCCCCTGCCAACATCGCTACCTACTTTGCTCTGATGCAACCCGGGGATACCATTTTGGGCATGGATTTGGCACATGGCGGACACCTCACACACGGACATCCCGTGACCTATATTTCTAAAATTTTCAATTTCGTGCGCTATCATATGAAAAATATCGAGACGGGAGAAATTGATTATGATGAACTTCGAGAAGTCGCAAAACGTGAGAAACCAAAAGTTATTCTCGCGGGATTTTCGGCTTACTCGCGAGAACTTGATTACGAAAAATTCGTCAGTATCGCCCGCGAAGTAGGCGCGCTCGCGGTTGCAGACATGGCGCATATCGCGGGACTTATCGCAGGACGTGCGGTTAAGAACCCATTTGATGCAGGGTTTGATGTTATTCTCACTACCACGCACAAAACCCTCCGAGGTCCTCGGGGAGGTATGATTTTGACCCGCGACAATGAAGAGATTGCGAAGAAAATTAATAAGTCTGTATTCCCTGGATTTCAGGGCGGACCGCACATGCATACCATTGCCGCCAAAGCGGTCGCATTTGGCGAAGCACTTCACCCAGAGTTTAAAAAGTATGCCACGCAAATTATCAAAAATGCTCGCGCGATGGCAGAGGTACTCAAAAAAAGAAATGTCCGCATGATTGGGGGTGGAACGGATAATCATCTGATTCTCGCAGATGTATTTGGCTCAATGGGGGTAACCGGAAAGGAAGCCCAAACGGTGCTCGATGAAGTCGGCATCACCCTCAATATGAACATGATCGCTGGAGACCCACGAAAACCAATGGATCCCTCGGGGATTAGATTTGGAACGCCAGCAATTACGACGCGAGGATTTATGGAAACTGACTGCGCACGTGTTGCCGAACTCATGCTCGACACACTTGAACACAAAGATGAAACCGAATTTAAAAAACGCGTACGCGAAGAAATTCGCGACATGTGTCGCACTCATCCTATTCCTGAAGAATTTTTTAAATCATAATTTTTTTCGTCTTCCTGATCCCGACTTTAGTCGGGAGAAGGAACTTCTTTATAAAAATTAGGAATGATAAAATGGGGACTAATAGGAAGATTCTTCATCCCGCGTACGCGGAATTCAGAAAGACTAAATATATTGAAACTATGAAATTCCCTCCTTTCTCTCTCCCTGCCTCTGATGGCGCGACATACACCGAAAAAAATTTCTCAAAAGGCGTGTATGTCCTCTATCTGTATCCAAAAGATCTCACCTCCGGATGTACCATCGAAGCACAAAATTTCCGCGACCTCAAAAAAGACTTTGAAAAAATAGGCGTACAAGTTTTTGGACTGTCTAAAGATCCAATCAGGTCTCACGAAAAATTCTGCACGCAGGAGTCTCTCAATTTCCCCCTGCTATCGGACGAAAACACCGAACTCATCCAAGCACTTGGAGCGTGGCAGGAAAAGTCCATGTACGGTAGGAAGTATATGGGGATAGATCGGTCTACATTTGTCATCCAGGACGGAGCAATTGTCCGAGAATGGCGAAAAGTGAGTGTCACAGGACACGCTCAGGAAGTATTAGAATTTTGCCAAACACTTTAAAGAATTCTGTCATTCCCGCGAAAGCGGGAATCCAGAGATGCTGAAATGAATTCAGCATGACACTTTTTGTGGTGTCATTCGTTCTATAGAGTCAAGAATATATTGATTTGAAAAACTAAATCCCGTTTTTTTCTTTAGCACCCTTCTAAAAACTCTGATCACGTCTTACGCTAGTTCAATCGTGGACGATTGAACTACATAATACTTTACCGTTTCTTCAGAACAGAATTCCTTCAATTGAGACCATTGAAGGAGTAAAGGGGCGCTCCCCCCACTTGTAATCTTGTTCTCTCGCCTGCCCTAAGAAGCCGTTAGGCGAAGAATGGGTAATCTCGTTATCTATCTCATTTCTCATACACGAAAATTTTTGTTTTTCCCTCTTGGTCAATTTTTTGAGGAGTAAGTTTAGAAATTTCAAATCCGTGCGAAACTATCTTTGTTCCCCTGTTTAATGTATCCCATTTTTCTGCATAAAACCGATCCATAATCGAAGGCCACAAATAGCAAAAAATCACATCTGCATCTGATAAATCTTCTTTGAAAAAATCAGCACAGAGAAACCGTAGGGACATGCCATGGCATGTCCCTACAAAAAATTTTCGAATATTTGCCATCCATACCACCGGACGCACTAGTTCGTAGCCAATGAATTGTGTTTTGGGGAAATCCTCCTTTACCCCGTGAAATAGAACTCCCGCTCTATGGGATTTCACGGGGTGCAACTCCTCCTTTTTTAAAAGAGGGGGGCAAGAATGAAGCGCTTCAAACAAAATCGCTCCCCTACCGCATCCCAAATCATATACTTTTTGATTCGGCTTCAACTGAGCCAATGCAACCATGCGTTGTGCTGTTCTTCTCGAAGTAGAAATAAACGGAACGTGTGAACGGAAAAGTCCAAAAAGCGTCCAAGAAAAAAATACAGACGCTCCTACAACAAGTACAAGAACTATTATAAGGGTTATATCAATCATGTTTTTAATACTTGTAATCTTGTCCCATGCCTGCCCCGCGAAGCTTTAGCGAAGCGTGGGTCATTGCCCAAAGTTTTGCCAATACTCGATATCTGGATCATTGGTGGGATTAGGAACAAGGGGGAATTCCAAATTTTGTAGTTGCGCATGTGCATCCCGAAGTTCTTTCATCACCTGCGCACGGTCTTCTTCCGATACTTCTAAACTTCTGCTTCCCAATTTTCCTGTGTGATCAGGAGTAAGAAATTCCAAAACGCATTCTTCGATATTCCATCCTAGCCCCTTTGACTGCCACGCCAGCACATCGTAAAACACAAGCTGTCTCCATAATCTTTCTCCTTTTGTAATACTTCTTGGTTTTCCTGATTTAAAATCTACGACCCTCGCACGAGTTTTACTGTTATCCAAAAATTCGATCCGATCCATCTTTCCGGTAATGCGAATGTCATCCAGAGAAGGAGCAAATTTTTTGAAATCAAATTCCAATAAATGTTCTGGTGAAAATAAATCTTTTTTTTCATCTAAATATTTCGCCAAAATTTCGTTTCCGTGGGCGAGAATTTTTTCAAATTCTGTACGAGGCAAATTCTGTCCGTGAAGGGCGCGTTCAAATTCATCCAGTAAAAATTTTTTCGAAGGCAAATTTTTTGTGCGAGAAAATTCGCGTCCAAACCGCTCTAGTGCTTCATGCATGGCAGTTCCAAATGCCATATTCAAAGTCGGACGACGAGGTAATTTATAAAGCTTTTGAAACAAAAATTTTCTGGGACAATCCAAAAATGCCTGCAAACTTGTTGCGGACCATGTGAAATTTTTAACGCGTTCGCGTAGAATTTCTTTTTCATTATCTGTGAAAAGAGGCGCTCCTCTGTCCTGCAAAAACACAGGCAACAATTTTTGAAGATTCTCTTCTCCCTCATCCATAGATACATCCTGCACATTTGCCTCTGGTAACTCATGCCAAAATTCTGATGGTGTTTTTTCTTTTCCAGAAAAGTCTGTCGTGCTGTGGGACAAAAATATTTTTTTGCGTGCACGAGTCAGCGCCACAAAAAAGAGCCGTCTTTCGTCTTCGTTTTCGTCATGATCCTCCGCAAAAATATGTGGCAAGGTGATACCATTTTTACTCCGAGGATTCCCCCAGACTCGGTCAAGAAGCCCCGGGAGGAAGACCACGTCAAACTCCTGACCCTTCGCTTTGTGCGCTGTCATGATCTGAACCGACCGGCGATCAGAAGGCGTAGGATCCGGACGCACAGGAATTTGCAATGTGATATAGAGATCGACTTTTTCAAGCAAGTCGGAGAGAGAATCGCATTTTTGTTCCCGAACAAGTTCGAGAAATTTGTGCATTTTTGCCCAATGTTCCGCGCCGTTTTCCTGAGAGGTGAGATATGTGGCAAGCCCTGATTCATAGAGCAGTTTTTCGCATAAAACTTCCGGCCGACAGTGCATATAATCCTTTCGAGTTCCGGCAACGAGTCCCAGTATTCGAGCAAGTTCTCCACTTTTTTCTGCTTTTTCTCCTAAAAATCCCACAAGATCTTTTTCTTTTTTCTGATCCCATTCCTGCGCCCACTGGAGCAGTTCAAGCCCTTCAATCTTCCAAATCGGACTGTGCAACAACTCAAAAAACTTTTCGTCATTGGCGGGATCAGAGAAAATTTGGAGTAATAAAATCAAAAATCGAATGTGCTGATCTTCAAAAATATTTTGGAAAATTTGCGCACTCACTGGAATTCCAAACTTGGGCAACTGACGTGCAATTTCTTCCACTTCTGAATTTTTACGAACCAATATCGCAATCTCCGAGGGGGCTATCCCTTCGCTTAAATTTTCACGGATTCGGTCTACCAAAAACCCAATTTCGCTGTACCGCGAACCAAAAACAGCACGCGTAATATCTCCAGAAAAATCTTTGTTTTTCCCTCCGGCGCTAAGCCGTTTATCTGGGTCTACCCGCTCCAAATTTTTTGCGATGACATGCGTCGCACTCTCAAGAATGTTTGGCGCAGAACGATAGTTTTGCACGAGTGTTATCACTTCGCGCTTGGAAAATTTGCTCTGAAATTCCTTCACGTTTTCTACACTTGCCCCCTGGAATCGGAAAATCGCTTGATCGTCATCTCCCACGACAAATACATTGGGGTCGGAATCATAGCTAGTTAACTGCCACAATATCTCATTCTGTGCTGAATTGGTATCTTGATATTCATCGACCAATACCCACTGAAATCGCTCTTGCAGATCAAGACGTAGGTTTTCATTATTCTGTAATTCTTCCACCGCCCACATGAGCTGATCATCAAAATCAAACCCTCTGCGTTCGTGAAGCGCTTTTTCATACGCTTCCCAAAGTTCTGCAAGTTCTGATAATTTCCCAATCGTGCGATCGATTTTTTCGCGTGCAGACGGCTTAAAATCCCCTACATTAAAATCTCCTGTTTTTCGTTTATACAAATTTTCAGGCGCAGATTCTAAGAACTTTTTTTCTTCGGGAATAAGTTTTTTCAAATCTTCTGACGAAACATTTTCTCTTTTGAGTTTCGAAATAGCTCCTATCACATCCCGCCGAAACACAAACTCATCCCACACATTGGAGAAATATTCCCATTTGTTGCTTCGAATCGCATCACGAAATGCGAGCGCCTTTGCCAGATCATCTGCGACTTCTCGCATTCCCCGTTTCTCTTCAAAGTACCACGGAAACTCTGTCATCACCCACTCACAAAATCCATGAAAAGTCGCAATTCGTACACGATACGCATCCGGACCGATCACTTTTTGAAGTCGATTCCGCATTTCTGTCGCAGCGGATTCGGTGAACGTCAAACATAAAATATTAGAAGGATTCGCGTCTGTCTTCTGCAAAATATGCGCAATGCGAGATGTCAAAAGGTGTGTCTTCCCGGTTCCCGGACCCGCCAACACCAGTACCGCCCCGTAGATTTTTTCTACGGCACGTCGTTGTTCGGGATTGAGGGAAGATAAAAAATCAGTACGATTCATGCGTGCATAAAGTCAAAATAATCGTTCTCAGTTGTACACTTTTTCTCACGGGTTGTGAATTTTTTCAGGAACCGGAAGTGTATACTCCCAGTATACACCTCTCTCTCGAAGAAAATCTGGTACGTATAGATACTCGAGAATTTTCTGTCGAAATTGCAGATACGCCCCAAAAACGCGCCCAAGGACTGATGAATCGAGAGCGCCTTGAGTCGGATCACGGAATGCTCTTTGTTTTTGAAGAAGAAGGATTCCATCGATTTTGGATGCGCAACACGTTAATTCCTCTAGATGTCATTTGGATTTCAAAAGAAAGCGAGGTCGTAGACGTACAAACTCTATTGCCCTGCAAAGTGGATTCTTGTCCTGTGACAAGCCCTGTTTCTCCTGCAAAATATGTAATAGAAGTAAATGCAAATGAATTTCAAGGAAAAAAGGGAGATCCATTCATACGCACATTAAAGCGTGAGATGCATAAATTTTAGATGGTCTTGGAAAACTTCGTTTGGAGTACGGTAATAGAGAGAACGACGAGGGCAATTATTGAGCCAATCGACAGCTCGGTCAATCTCTTTTTGTGTTACCCGTGAGAAATCCGTTCCCTTTGGGAAGAATCTTCTCATCTCTCGATTCATAAATTCATTGAGTCCGCGGTCACAAGATCGGTAAGGTCGTGCACAGTAAACCTCTATCCCAATTTCTTCGGTGATTTGCTCATGCTTGGATATTTCTTTTCCGTTATCGTGCGTCATGGTATGGCGACATCCTTCAGGAAGAACATCAAAAACTTTATGAGAAGCTCTTACCATCTCCTCTGCCGATTGATCAACAACGAGGATGCTTCTCAAATACATACAAGCCCTTTCCACAAAAGTAGCTACGGCTCCTTTTCCCTTCCGACAACTCACCACTAAATCACTCTCCCAATCCCCAACACGTTCTTTTTTGTCTACTATCTCTGGACGTTCTTCAATCCCTTTTCTATTCGGTATTTTCCCTCGATCATCACCCCCAAACCCCCTCCATTTATATTTTGTTCCTTGGTAACGGAGGAATTTGTATAATTTCCCTCCTTGTTGTTTATCCTTCTCAACATAGCTATAAATCGTTTGGAAACTTACAGTCTTCTTCCTCTTCTGTTGCTTCATTCTTCCCGCGATTTGGTCGGGGCTTTTTCCGTCTTCCAGTTCTTCTAACACATGAGCCAGTAGATTTTTGTCGTCATACCAACAATCGCGTTTCTCATAACTTTCTTTTCTTTTTTCGTCTGACCGTTCTTGTGCTCTATTGGCTCTATGGAGACTTGTTTTGGGAGAACTGTTCCTTTGCAATTCACGACTAATCGTCGATTGATCACAGCCCATAATATCGGCTATGAATTCTTGAGTATGACCAGCTTTTTTGAGTGCCTCTAGCTGGTTTCTTTTGGATTCTGTAAGGTGTGCCATGCGGTATGAGGGTGAGAAGGTAAGATGTCTCCTCTCATACCGCTTTTACTTCTCTTTCTCCAGTTCTTCTTTTTTATGCATTTCACTTTTGAATTTGGGATATTAGATTTTGACAATAACTAAAGATTTATTAGAGTTCTTATGATGAAAAATGCTTCTCGCCCCTCTTTTTCTCAAGTCGTCGTCGTAGTCGACTAATTTTGAGCGAGGAGAGAAAAACTTTCGACTCGCTTTAGGGGCGAGTTTTTTTTAGAATAACCCCGTTAAAATGGAAAAAAATTACGATCATCTGTCCACCGAAGATAAGCTCTATGCTTCTTGGGAAGCGTCGGGAGTGATGCGCGCCAATAACACGTCTAAGAAAGAACCGTTTACGATCCCCCTCCCTCCGCCCAATGTGACAGGGCATTTACATTTGGGACATGCGGCGATGCTCGCGATTGAAGACATCATGATCCGGTTCAAGAAAATGACAGGACACGAGGTTTTGTGGGTACCGGGGACCGATCACGCGGCCATTGCGACCGAAAATGTAGTGCTGAAACATCTGAAAATACAAAATCGCGAAGAGATGACACGTGAGAATTTTTTAAAAGAGTGTAGAAAATTCGCTGGAGAAAAACACGATCGAATTGTGCATCAGATTCGCAAAATGGGGGCGCATCTTGATTGGTCGCGCGAAGCGTATACTTTCGATGAAGCCCGCAATCATGCAGTGAACACCATCTTTAAACGCTTATACGACGATGGGCTCATTGTCCGCGGACATCGGATGATCAACTGGTCGGTAGGAGCACAATCGGTGCTATCGGATGACGAAGTGCAATGGGAAGACGGAGAGACGATATTTTATGAATTCTGGTGCGGTCCATTTTTAATCGGAACGGTTCGGACCGAAACCAAATGTGCTGACAGTCCTGTAGTTGTTCACCCAACAGCCAAATACATCCGTGCCCAAAACGCCGAAGGCAAAGAATGTATCGTGACCGAAAAGTACTTTAAAGGGCACACGAAACTGAAAAAAGATTTCAAAATTATTGAAACCGTACAGGGGAAAAAACTCGTCGGAATGGAATTCGAGGCAGAAACCTATGCCGGAAAAAGAAAATTCTGGGTTATGGCAGATAATATTATCGATCCTGATTTTGGGACCGGCGCCATGACCATCTCCACCGCCCATGATCCGCACGATTTCGAACTCGCGCAGGCACACGGGCTAGATTTGATTCAGAAGATCGATTTCAAAGGACGCATGACTGACATCGCCGGTCCGTGCTCCGGCATGCTCGTGAAAGATGCCCGAAAAAAAGCCGGAGAAATTTTAGAAGAAAAAAACTTACTATTTGAAAAGCGCCCGTACGCCAACCGCATCCCCGTGTGTTACCGGTCAGGAACGGTGGTCGAGCCCATGCTCTCTCCGCAGTGGTTTATCTCAGTCGACAAGGAATTTAAGGACCAGTTCACAGGCAAAAAGACAACGTTAAAAAAGTTGATGCAAGAAGCAGTTCGCGACAAACACGTACAAATTATCCCTCGCCAATTTGAAAAAGTGTATTTCCACTGGATCGACAATCTTCGCGACTGGTGCATATCCCGACAAATCTGGTGGGGACACCGGATTCCCGTGTGGTATGACGAGAAGGGAGAAATCGCCACGGTCGGCGAGACAAAAGATCCAAAATCTTCTTGGACCCAAGACCCTGACACGCTCGACACTTGGTTTTCTTCCGCCTTGTGGCCGTTCTCGACATTGGGTTGGCCGGATGAAAATGCAGAAGATTACCGAAAATTTTATCCGACCGATGTGCTCGAAACCGGACATGATATTTTGTTTTTCTGGGTGGCGCGGATGATCATGTTTGGACGCTATGCTACGGGTGTGTATCCGTTTCACACTGTGTACTTACATGGACTTGTGACCGACGAACACGGCAAAAAAATGTCGAAATCTGCCGGCAATGGAATTGATCCACTCGACGTGATTGAAAAATACGGCGCTGATGCCGCCAGGCTTTCGCTCGTTGTTGGGACCAGCCCTGGACAGCCGATCCCTTTGGGAGAAAGTAAAATTTCCGGATATAGAAATTTCGTGAACAAACTCTGGAATGCTGGGAGATTTATCCAAATGCAAACCGTAGGGACAAGTCGAGACTTGTCCCTACCAGAACCAAAATCTCTTGCAGACCGATGGATCGCCTCCCGATTCACACACGTAGCAAAGGAAGTCGCGAAACATTTAGAGAAATATGAAATCTCTCTCGCGGGAGATAAAATTTATCACTTTGTCTGGGACGAATTCTGCAATTGGTACATTGAGGAAAGCAAAAAAGAAAAAAATCCTGTATTTTTGAAACACATCTTTGGGGAAATTCTCAAACTTTCCCACCCCTTGTGTCCGTTTATTACGGAAAAATTATGGGAAGAACTTGAATTTGCTCCCCTTTGTAAGGGGAGATGTCCGAAGGACAGAGGGGTTTTAGAGAGGGAGTTCTTAGTATTACAAAACTTTCCGACCCCAACCTTTAAAGACAAAAAAGCTGAAGAAGAATTTCAAAAGATGCAGGCAGAAACAATTCGTGTCAGGCAAGCCCAAGCTGACAAACAGGCGGATAAAAAAGAAAAAGCACGGCTCGAACAAGCGATTTTCGCTCTCGAAGCACGCCTCAAAAACAAGGGCTACACGGATAAAGCCCCCGCACACTTGGTCGAACAAACAAAAAAAGAGTTGGAAGAGGCGAAGGAAAAGCTCAAAAAAATGTAGTGACAATGTAGTGACAAAAAAATTGTCTTTCTGAGTCCTTGTTATGGCGGGGACGAAGAATCTTCCTATTAGGAATTTTTTTACATTTTGTTATAACGAAGATCCTTCTCCGCCGCGCCTGCCCGCCGTGGTGGGGCGGATCAGGAAGACGTTTTTTACTCATCAATTTTTAATCATTCAAACACCGCTTTCACCAGCTCCTGCACCGACTTTACTTCAATCACTTTCATTTTTTTGGGCAGTTGCTGTTTGTTTCTGATGCGGGAAACAATCGCCTTGGTAAATCCCAATTTCTCGGCTTCTGTGAGTCGTGACTGCAAATGTGCCACTGATCTAATTTCTCCACTCAGTCCCACTTCTCCCAAAATCACCGTATCGGCAGGAATTTCTTTTTCTGCGCGGGAAGAGAGTACGGCAGCGACCACTGCCAAATCCACAGCGGGCTCTTTGGCTTTCATGCCACTGACGACGTTTAAATACGCATCAAAATCTTCACAGCGAAAGGGTGTGAATTTCGATACCACGGCAAGAAGCAAATGAAATTTTGACAGATCCAATCCGTGCGAAGTACGTCTTGGTTGTCCGAAATTGGTCTTTACGGTGAGCGCCTGAATCTCAATGAGAAAGTTTCTCGCCCCCTCACGCATAACGGTAATCGCCGATCCGGCGGCGTTTTCTGCACGTTCTGCGAGGAAAAATTCTGACGGATTTTTGAGCTCCTTCATAC
>JAIPGU010000026.1 GCA_021735575.1 Candidatus Altimarinota bacterium
GCGGCTATGGAATCAAGGATGACACGAAATGCTTGTAAGAGTCCCACCAAATTTTTATGCTCCCGCCAGTTCCCCGTATAGAGCAGAAATTTGTCATTGAGGTTATATTTTTTACGCACGGCTTTCTTTTCCTCTTCTGAAATTTCTCGAAATTCCTCTCCAATACCGTTCCAGATCGTCTGCATTTTCTCTCGTTTCACACCAAAAAGTTTCACGAGGTCGTTCGCAGTGTTGTCAGAAACGGTAATGATTTTCTTAGCTCTCTGCACCGCATTCCGAATCACCAGATTATACGCCATCTTACGCCACCATGAATTCATCTTTTTCCCGGGATAGAACGAAATTGTCGTATCATGAATCGTCACGACAAATTTTCCTCGATACAGCAAAGGCAGATTAAAGTGCGTAAAATGCACGAGATCACATTTTTCACGGTTTAAAATTTTGAGAAACTTTGTTTGCTCTGCCACAGAATAATGCGATGAAGCAACACAAACTTTTTTCACGTTCTCCGGAAAATCGAACTTCGAGTACTCCGGTTCATTCATAAAAATGACCCATTCCACCTTTTCTGTCCCCTTTTGTAAGGGGGATTGAGGGGGTTTACCCTGTGGAATAATCCCATTTAAAATGGGATTATCGCTTCGCGATATTCCACTGGGTGAGAAAAATCTTTTCGTCAGCTCAAACGTATACCGCCCGATCCCTGTGAAGGAATCCGAGAACATCCGTGCATCTATGCCGATTTTCATTTACGAAGAAGGAGATAGGATCCTCCCACCAAAGGCACCAACCCGCAGATTTGCCACAAGGTTGGAACTTCATGCAGAAAGAAAAAAGCAAGGATCAGAGTAAGCACCGGTACGAAAGTTTCAAGCGAAAGCGCCTTTGTAATCCTAATTCTGTGTATCGCTTCCACCCAAAAGATTTTAGAAAATCCCAAAATCAAAAGTCCGTTTATAAGCAAGAATACAAACGAAGTATGTAAAATTTCTTTTGAAGGGAAGGGATCAAACACAAATGCCAGCACCAATAAAAAAATCGCACTGACACAACTACGAAAAAGCATCAGTGCTGAAGCGCTGACTTTTTTACGTGCCCGTTGTTGAAAAATATTCCCGAATGGCGCAACCATAGTCGCCAAAATAACAAAGACATCTCCCCTATTCCACGAGAATTCTCCTTGAAACAAGACAAAAAGCGCTCCTGTTATCATCAATAGAGCTCCCACGAAATGAGAAAGAATAAATGTTTCATGCTTCAAAATAACACTCAAAAATAAAAATGAGAACAGGATTTCTGATAATGACAGAATACTGACATTTCCGGCAGTCGTACGGCTTAATGCCAAAAAAATGAAGGCATAAAACAAAATGCCAATAAAAAACGTCGACCAAAACATATCCCACCAAGCATCCCAACGAAGTATTTCATGCCATTTTCGTTTGAAGGTCAAAACAACGGCAAAAAATAAAAAAGCAAAAAATGTACTGATGCTGGCGGAAAAAAGAGGCGAAAGAGAACTGATTGAAAACTTCGTCACAATGGGAAAAAACGCCCACAAAAAAATACTCCCCACCATAAAGCATTCTCCTTTTCGTGTTTCAGATAATTGCATCGGATGGATTATAGCAGAAATAGTCTATAGTCGTTAGTCTTTAGTCATTAGTCCTGTTCGTAGAGGACAGATATATCTGTCCCCTACGGAAGTAGATGCTAGTTGCTTTTTTGACCAATTTTTTTACACTCTCCCACGTTACGGCGAACGTAGCTCAGTGGTAGAGCATCTGGTTGTGGTCCAGATGGTCGTGGGTTCAATCCCCATCGTTCGCCCCATCGTCGTTGGAGGACTTCATTGCCTTCGTGATCCGCCAAGGCGGACACTCGGCTTATTTCGTCCTCACTCCTCTTCGCTCGCATGGAGGTCTTCGGATTCGCTTACGAAATTTCTCGCTACACTCGAAATTCCTACTCATCCTCAGCTACCCCATGCTCGCGGTTTTTCTTATTCCGAGTATTTTTCCAATAAGTTAATTATGAGATTGAACCCACGTATGCGTGGGGTTCACGCCCACAAATGATTTTGCTTCACGAAGTGGAGCAAAGGAATATTGTGGCGTTTTCGACCTCGGGCCCCGCACCTTTTTACACAAAAAAAGGTGCGGGGGAGAATGTAAGAATTTCCCATCGTTCGCTGACCCCGTTTTTTAGAAACTCGCCCTCAACTTTTTTTAGATAGATTGGACAGGGTTGGATTGAATCCCTTCAAGAAGTGGGTTCACGCCATAAATGACCGACTTCCGTTAGGAAGGAAGTGAATATCATGGTGTTCTCGACCTCGGACTCTGAACCCGCAAGGCGGGTGAGGAGGAGAATGGAAGAGTTCCTCATCGTTTGCCCCATTGAATCTTGTCATTCCGCTCGTCGAGGATAGCGAACTGCTGTAAGTTTACTTACAAGCAAGTGAGCGACGCAGACGAATAGCGTAGCGTTCACTTGTTTCGGGATCTCGAGATGCTGATCATTGAGGATAGCGAGCTATAGCCGAACAATTATAAAATGACACAGTCTTTGTCATTCCGACCAGAGCGGAGGAATCCCTTAAAAAATGCAAGAGATCTCTCCACTCGTCTTGCTTCGCAAGGCTCGGTCGAGATGACAATACCGAAGGAATATTCTTTCATTTGTGTAATTTTATAATTGGTTAGCTATACCACAAGCGAAGTCCGCCACGGCGGACGAGCAACGCAAATGAATAGCGAAGCGTTCAATAAATTCAGCATGACAATGATTGTATTTTTTCTTTCTCACAAAAACTCTTCACCTTCTCCGCATACGGTTCCCTCAAAACAAATGTCTTGTCTGTACCGCAGAAGTGAGAGCCAAGAAGCAACACATGAAACCGCTCTCCGACCACGTACTGGGCTTTGGTAAACAAATCAAAGACTTCCTTTTCTGTCTTTGGATACACGACTTCACCTTCAAAGTCCTGTGGCACATATTTCAAATCTGATCGATCAAATGCCACAAAAATCATTTCCTGTCCTTCAAATCGCTTTAGCATTTTTGCATCAAACTTCGCCCTCGCATTTATGAGAACCATTTTTTCTTTTTTATTTGTAGTTTGTAGTTTGATTGTTTGAAGTTTGTCATGATCGTTTTCCACATTTTTTCCACAAAGTGCTTGTACCGCTCGACGTGATGATTCATCTCGTACTGTTACAGTTGAAGCACGAGAGAGAACAAATTTTGTGATCAATCGACTCCACCACCCTAAGTGTTCATCCACTCCTTGATGCAACAAGTGTATACTCCCAGTATACACTCTTTTTACCCATCGAAAGATTTGAAACCATATCCAGCACGCCTTGGGTTTGATGGCAAAGAGTCCCCCGCCTGGGAAAACAACTTGCTGAATCCCCTGAAGCGCGAATGCTTTTCGGTAACGAGAAGAAAAAAGGTATTTCCATGCGCTTCGAACGCCTGTGGGAGGGAAAGGCACAGTTTCAAGCGTTCTGCCACAAAAGTGCCGGGAAAATTCCGGATCTGCCGTCATAACCACCGCATTTGGATAGTCTCTCAAGCTCGAAGCAAGAATTAACTCGTCTCCAATGTTTCCTGAACCGAAATTGCCAATAAGAAGTACTTTCATTTTTTTAATTCTTTTTTCCGTTCTGAGATTTGCAATTGCAAGTCTTCATATACTCCCTCCAAATTGTTCATAACATCACGATTATTATACCGAATTATTTTTATCCCATATCCTTCCAAAACTTTGCTTCGCCGCACATCGTACATTTCCTGATCCGCATGAGAATCACCATCTATTTCAATAACAAGTTTCAATCGAGCACAATAAAAATCCACAATATAATTGTCAATCGGACATTGCCTCAAAAATCTTATCCCTTCAAAATTCTTCTTTCCTAAAACTTGGTACCACATTTTTTGTTCTGGATCAGTCATATTTTTGCGTAACTCTTTCGCTCGCTCACTCAGTTCCTGAACATATGGAAGTCGATAGCGAACTCGACTCCCCCCAATGCCACTCCTGTGGCATTTCCCCCCCTCAATGAGGGGGGCAGGGGGGGAGCAAAGAAATTTTTTCATTCTAAATATCTTTGTTTATTCCGCACATGTTCATCGTGATCCTTGGCAAAATGCACCTGTCCCTTTAAATCATGCAGATAATAATAATAGGGGGTAGACTGGGGGTATACACTTGCCTTGATCGCCGGCAAGCTTGGATTTGAAATCGCGGTCGGTGGCAAACCATAATGCTTGCGGGTATTGTAGGGCGTATCTTTTTCAAAGTCTGATGTGTACAGCGGTCTCTTCCATTCATTTAACTCATAGCGTGTTGTCGCATCCACTCCGAGATGGATTCGTTCATCCAAACGTTTCCATAACACATCGGAAATCATGGGCATCTCTTCTTCATTATTCGCCTCACGTTCAATCATAGAGGCAACAATAACTATTTCATTGAGCGTCCGACCTGATTCCAAAATGCCCGTTCGAAGAGGTTCTATTTGCTGGTTAAACGTATTATACAATCGAGAAATAAAGCGACGCACCGAAAATGTTTCTGGATTCTCAAAATACGTTGACGGAAAGAGATAGCCCTCCAAAGACGAAATCCGAAATCCCAAATCACAGAAATTGGCGCACTCTATGAGTTCTCCTGGCTTGATAAGACTTTTCCGAGCCAGTATTTCATCAATCTGAGCAATGGTTGACCCTTCGGGAATAGTGATTTTTATTTCTTTGGCTTTTCCTGTTTGAAGTATTTCTGCCACTTCTGCAAAAGTTAAGTTCTTTTGAATAACAAACTCTCCCGCCTGAAACTTTTCTGCCACCCCTTTCCATTTTGCAAAAAGGCGAAACACCCACGCATCACGAATGAGATCTTTTTCTTCTAAAAGTTCTGAAATTTCCTGCACGGTCATTCCTCGCTCAATCGTCACACTCACCCGACTTTCCGAATCAGAATTCGGTTTGTCCCAGACGAGCAATATCCTTCCGGCGAAATACAACCCTGCAAAGAAAACCAAAAGCAAAATAAATTTTTTCATGCCTTGTACACTTTATGAGATCCGATATCATATAAAAATATCATTTTTTGTTCCTTATCAATTTGAAAAACAACCCTTTCAGAAGAAGTAAGAGAAAAAGCAAAAAAATGACGAAACGGACCTCGAAGTTTATGCGTCTTTAGTTCTGGAGAAAAAATATCCTCTTGAAAGAGTTTTAATTTCTGAAAAAAAATAGATTTTTGTCTTTCCGTTAGCTTCTTAAAAGCCCTCCTAAAATGTGTCGTATGAACTATTTTCATACCTCTAAGATAACAATTGCTTTTCCAATTCTTCAATATTGTCAGCAGTCATCGCTTTTCCACCTAAAATTTCCTGAGTTCCTTCATACAATCTCTTAAAAGCCTGAAGTTGCTCGTATTCCATGACCGTAATTTTGATTTCCGTTTTCTCTTTTTCAGAAGTTTTCATGCCTGCAGAATAGCGAAGAGCAAAAAAAATTCAACGGCAAATCCATTTTTTTATTGATCATTGAAGATTGATAATTGATCATTGACTTCCCAATCCTGGAAATCCTCCCATCACAGATTTCATTTTTTCTGCGGCCACCGCTTGTGATTTCTTTACCGCCCGATTAAAAGCATCCGTAATAGCTTTTCCCAGTTTTTTGGGGTCCTGTAATACAGATTCATCCAAAAATTCAACGGATTGCACTTCTTGTTCTCCATTGACGACGATTTTTACACCATCAGATTCCGCAGAAATATGTGTTTTTGCAAGTTCTGCCTTTATTTTCTTTGCTTCTTTCTGAAGCTTGTACATGTCCCCCATTTGTCCGAAAAGTCCCATGATATTGAAAGTTAAGTACTCGTATACTATTGAGTATTACTAAAAATTCAACTCTGATAAAAATGAAGAAAATGTATTATAGCGAGAGAATAATAAAATGACATAAAATTTTTCTCAATTGTCATCGCGAGCAAAGCGCGGCGATCTCAGAAACACAGATTGCCACGTCGTCCGCTACAGCGGACTCCTCGCAATGACAATGCATATCGTTTTATTTTTCCTTCGCTATAGGTAGAACGTATTAGGTATCACGTATGAAGCTCCTCGGGCTTACGCCCGAGGTATCTAATTATTTTACCCAGCCTCCGTTCGCCATATGGCGAACTACGGCGGGTTTATCCGCCTTTGTACCGCGAAATCCGCCGTAGCAAATCTTCTTTCTATCTGCTTTTATGATGATTGCAAACGCATTCATCCCCGAGCTAACGCTCGGGGTTTTCTGCGTAGGCGGATAAAACCAATAACTCTCATACGAAATACGAGAAAAATGATCTTGCATTTTTATGTGTCCTATGGTACAATGAGGAGAAATTAACTCTTATTTCACCATGCAAACAAACAGTAATACCAGCGACAAAAGTAGAAATTCTGTTTCTATTGAGACACTTCTCCTCTCTCAGGAGATGTTCAAGGGAAGAATTACTCAAATCGCCACCAGTGTTTTACTCTTGGTAATTCTGGGGATTCAGGTCTACCTCTTCGTAGGGATCAATCAAATTCTCCGAATGGCTATCTCTGGAGCCTAAATACCGAAGTAAAAACGTCTTTATTTCGCTTGCACCAAGGAAAATCTCCGATACAATACAGGAGATTTTTTCGGCATATACATGACAGAATACAGCGCAAAAGACATACAAGTTCTCGAGGGACTCGAACCGGTGAGAAAACGCCCCGGAATGTACATTGGTTCAACGGATGAGCGAGGATTGCACCATTTAGTATGGGAGGTTCTTGATAATGCCATTGATGAAGCCATGGCTGGGCATTGCCAAAACATTGATGTCCGTATCCATCCTGATGGATCTGTATCCGTCTGGGACGATGGTCGGGGAATTCCGGTCGAGAAGCATGAACAAACAGGAATTTCCGCAGTAGAAACAGTGTTGACCGTTCTTCATGCCGGAGGAAAATTCGGTGGAGGGGGATATAAGGTTTCAGGAGGACTTCATGGAGTAGGAGTAAGTGTCGTAAATGCGCTTTCTACTCGAACAGAGGTAACCGTCAAACGCGACGGAGGGAAGTATTTTGTCGCTTTTGAAAGTGGTGCTCCCGCCGAACCTCTTAAACGCGTGGCTGATTCTGACAAACATAGTACGCTCGTACAATTTTGGCCGGACTCAAATATTTTTGAAACCATTGAATTTGATTTTGACACCATTAAACGCCGTGTGCGACAACAAGCATATCTTACAAAAGGGGTCACGATCTCCCTTTTTGATATGAGAGAAACCCGTGAGAACGCCGCACAGTTTTATTTCGAAGGTGGTATTTCTTCTTTTGTACAGCACCTCAACGAAGATAAAACATCTATTGGTCCTGTCGTTTTCTTTGAACAAGAGCTAGAAGACGTGATGGTAGAAGTGGCATTCCAATACACGCAAGAATTCCGAGAGAATATTCTTTCGTTCGCAAACAATATCCAAACGGTGGAAGGAGGCACACATTTAACTGGATTTTCAACCGCACTCACGAGAACACTCAATAAATATGCACGAGACAATGGCTTACTAAAAGAAAAGGACCCAAACTTCACGAGTGAAGATGTGCGAGAAGGCATAACAGCGCTTGTTTCTGTAAAAGTTGCTAACCCGCAATTTGAGGGACAAACGAAATCAAAACTGGGAAACTCAGAAGTTCGAACCGCCGTCGATAAAGTCGTCTCTGACAAATTCAGTGAGTTTTTGGCGGAACATCCAAATGATGCTAAATCCATAGGAGGAAAATGTGCCTTAGCCACACGTGCTCGACTTGCCGCGCGCGCCGCACGAGACACTGTTATTCGCAAAGGAGCACTCGATGGACTCAATCTCCCAGGAAAACTCGCCGATTGTGCTTCAAAAGATCCTGAAAAGTCAGAACTTTTTATCGTTGAGGGAGATTCGGCAGGAGGATCGGCGAAACAAGGACGAGATCGACATACGCAGGCGATTTTGCCACTTCGAGGAAAAATCCTGAATACCGAAGAATCGCGCCTTGATCGGATGCTCGCTAATACCGAAATAAAAAGTTTGGTCGTGGCACTTGGAACAGCGATTGGAGATACATTTCAGCACGAAAAACTACGTTACAAGAAAGTCGTCATCATGACCGACGCCGATGTCGATGGAGCGCATATCAGAACACTTTTACTCACCCTCTTCTATCGTCATTTCCGCCCCCTAGTCGAGCGTGGAAATGTTTTCATTGCCCAACCGCCGCTGTATAAACTCTCGAAAGGGAAACAAGAATGGTACGCCATGACCGATGCAGAAAAAGATACCATTCGCGCCAAAGAAGATGTAAAAGGCGACAATATCCAACGCTACAAAGGACTGGGAGAAATGAATCCCGAACAACTCTGGGAAACCACCATGAACCCCGAAACTCGTACCCTCGCACAAGTGACCGTGAATGATGCAGAAAAGGCAGATCACATTTTTCGTGTTCTGATGGGAGGAGAAGTTGCCCCACGCCGAAAATTCATCCAGACACATGCGGCAGAGGTGAAAGATTTAGATATCTAAATCTTTCAGACAACAAGATTACAAGATAACGAGACTACAAGCTAAAAATCAGAATTTGTGCCAGTTCAGGACATAGCCCCGAACTAACAACTTGTTTTTCGTCATTCTGAGCTTTGCGAAGAATCTTCTTTATATAGCCGAACAATTATAAAATTACACAGTCTTTGTCATTCCGACCGACCCCGTAAGGGAAGTGGAGGAATCCCTTGCCCCCCAAATAATGCAAGAGATCTCTCCACTCGTCTTGCTTCGCAAGGCTCGGTCGAGATGACAATACCGAAGGAATATTCTTTCATTTGTGTAATTTTATAATTGGTTAGCTATAATAGATCCTTCATTACATTCAGGATGACGAATTTTAATTTCTAGTTTGTAGTTTGAAAGATTGAAGTTTGATAGCCACTAGTCGATATCAAACACCTGCCGTAGCACCCAATCAACAAGTCTAAATTGTAGTTTTCGCGTGCCCTCGTAGTTTCGCTGAACAAAAGAAATCATCGTTCGTCCCGCTACCTCCCGAATACGAAGATTATCCTCAAAAACGCCTCTCAAAGCCGGATCAAACTGGAACTTTATTTTTTTCTCGTCACAGAAAGAAATGATATTTAACGTATGTTCAAACGCATCACACTGGATAATCGCTGTGATTTTTTCTTGCTCACACACTGTTTCCAATTTGTCTAATTTCCCCAATATCACTGACCCCTTCAGTGTCTTAGTCAGACCGTACGGATCAATGGCTCCTCGAATCTTATAAGGAGCGTAAGGATTGCGAGTAATTGCCTCTATAAGTTTTTCTGCGGTGCGATTGGCTCCAATAATGAGCGTTTGATAGACGGCTTTTTCTTTCTTTTTGAGGAGAGCGAGAAGTGATCGAAAAAGAAATTGTGTCACCAAAAGCCACACAAAACCAAAAGCAAATATATACACTCCTATAAGTCTCGAAAAGAGAATATCTCGCGGGAAAAAATACGTCACAATAAGCATTCCCACCGCCACCACTCCCCCAAGTCCCGCAAGAAGGACATCAAACCACACACGCCCTCCTGAACGCGGTGGAATACGGTAATACTTCGTAAGCAATAGAAACCCCGACCAGACAAGAACCGCTCCTCCTGCGAGCCACGCAAACAAAGGAAACGGAAAATCCGTGGAAAAAATCCATCCCACACGCACAAAGTAGGCGAACACAAAAGCTCCATACACCCCAGCTATATCAGCCACAATATGAACCAAGCGAAGATAAATCCAAGCACGAGACATCATGGGCATTATAACCAGAGAACGCCAGAACAAAAGCACAAAAAAACCCCGCTTTGCTCAGCAGGGTTTTTAAAAATTCAATCTACTTTTATCCACTATGGTGACACTGCACCAATAATCCCATCTTTATCAATATAGAGATTCCGTTCTTGACCAAGTGTAATTGCAGGAGAAAAATCATCCACTATATCAGCTGTAGCAGTAGTGATATGTGCAAGTGCACCTGTAAAGTCCAATCCAGTATCCCCAGTACAAGCAAAGTCAGCAGCGTCTAGATCTACTATCAAAGATGTTAATTTACTTACTATCGATCCCGTACCATCCATAAGAACGCCCGCATCCCCCACAGCAGCAGTACTTGTAGATTCCCCCCATGTCATTACCACAAACTGATTGTTATCTCCCACATCCGTATTATCAGCCCCTCGCATAGCAATGAGATAACAAATATTATTGGTTCCCTTCGGTAATCGGAAATCGTTCGCCGTAAAAAGATCACCCAAGGCAGCATATTCATAAGCATCTACATCAATAGTCGCGTCTTCGTCGTACATAAACTTCGCATGCGACCAGTCATCCGCTCCGTCCACTTTAATCATCAGCACCATATTTTGCACCGCAGAAACCCGCTCTGCGTCACGTGCTTTTCCGAAGTACGATTTAAATGTCGCGGTAGAAATCGTGGCTAATATTCCAATAATCACGATCACCACTAAGAGCTCAATAAGCGTAAAACCGAATTTTTTGTTTTTCATGTTTGTAAAGAAATAAAATGTATGAGGTAAATCTCAAACAGAATTGTATGACTGGGATCGTGAGAAATCAAATTTTTTGTTCAAAAAAGAGTAGCGCATAAATCAAAAACGTGTTGTAGATAAACTTTCAAAATCCCCCTTCCGGAAAAGGAAAAACTGGTTTTTCTACACCCTTTTTAGGTTTTTTAAAGTGGCTTTAATTCGCTCTTCTGCCCGAATATTTTCGGGGAATAGGAACGTCTCCCCTGTCATCGTTTCAAAAAGTTCGATGTATTTCTCCGCCGCAGCTACTCGAAGCGAATCATCCAGAAAATCAGCCGGATTCTGAGTGTCATCGTCTACATTATATCCTTTGCCAACAACCATTCTCCGCACAAATTCCTTATCAAGTCCTTCTGGCTCACCGTCTGCTCCAAGCATGGGTGTGAGTTCTTTATGTAAGGATTGAGATCCTGAATCAAGCCTGCCCGCCGTGGTGGGGCGGGCAAGCGTGGCGGGCTCAGGATGACAAGAGGAAAAATCCTTCTCATTCCCCTGAAACCCCTCTGTCCCTCGTCCCTCGTCCCTCGTCCCTTGTCCCTGTTTTCCCCCTTTCCAGTAACGAGAACTATCGGGCGTGTGCACCTCATCGATAACCATCAAACTCCCATTGTTATCCAATCCCATTTCGTATTTTGTGTCTACGAGAATAAGTCCTCGTTCTGCGGCAATACGTTGCCCATGGGCAAACATGGTAAGGGCATATTCTTCAGCTTTTTCCCAGACTGATTCCTCAACTAACCCTCGCGCCAAAAGCTCCTCGCGAGAAATAGGCTCATCGTGTCCAACTTCCGGTTTGGTGGTGGGGGTGATAATAGGGTGCTCAAATTTTTGATTTTTTACCATTCCCGCCGGCATTTCCAGTCCGCAGATTTTTCGGTCTAAGTTTTGATAGGCGTACCACGAAGAAGTCTTGGTCGTTCCTGTTAAATATCCCCGCACAATAATTTCCACTGGCAGGACCTTTGCATTTTTCACCACAGAAACATTGGGGTCTGGAGAGCTGATAAAATGGTGTGGCACGATTCCTTCAAGTTTTCCAAACCACCAAGCGGCAATTTGATTGAGCACTTGTCCTTTGAAAGGAATCGTCCCCAAAATAAAATCAAAGGCGGAAATGCGATCTGTCACTACAATAGCGCGCTTTGCGTCATCCAACACAAAACTTTCTCTTATTTTTCCCGAATGATGTCCTTCGTGTCCGGAAAAAGAGAGAGTATCCACTGTAGAGGAAAGCGCTTGCCGAATGGTGTCTTGTTGATTCATAGGAAAAAGGAGGATGAAAAAGTGTGCTTATTCTAAAATACTCTTCCCTAAACTCCCAAATTTTCTCTTAGTAATTAAGAAATAAAAACTCTTGTCATTCTGAATGAAATGAAGAATCTTCCGCTCAATGTATTTTAAACACTTATATCGAAGATCCTTCTCCCGCACCTTTTGAATCAAAAACCTTCGGTTTATATTCAATGAGTACAAGAATTCAAACTCACAATAAAAAACGAAACTCTGATATTCAAAAGGTGCGGGGTCAGGAAGACGTGTTTATTTCAGAAATTGAAGATTGAAGTTCCCTCTTCGCTTATGGCAACTAATTGCTCCTTCAATCGTCTCGATTGAAGGGGTTTTGTTCTCAAAGAAGAACAACCAGAAATAAAAAAGGTTCCATCGAGACGATGTAACCAGCAAGAGGGTGTATACTGGGGGTATACAAGGCAGTAAGGAATAAGTAGCAAGGGAAAAGGGGGGAGGCAAATATTCCCCTTGTTCCATATTCCTTTTTCCTTTTTACTTGGTTTTATTTCTTATTTTTTATACGAAATACGTAATACGAGCTTCACTCTATCTCTCGCATCTTTCCACTTGGATCAAGAAAAAGGAACGCCCCCTCTTCTCCTCCCCCATTTTCTCGAAATATTTCCCGCAACAAGAAAAAATCTCCGGCGCAAGAAAAGTCCTCTTGAGAGATAAATTTGTGTTGCAACAATCCTTCAACAGCAGTCTTTGTACCTTTTACTAAAACACCTGGCGTACCACTTCTGTTAGTACTCGTTGTTTCTCCCCACACCGCCACGGCAAATTGATTGTCCGATCCCATATTCAAATTATCTCCTTTCCCTAAAGCAAAAAAATAACAAATGTTTTTAAAACTTTCTGGCGTTCTGTATTTTTGACGGACAAAGGCTTCTCTGAGTCCGGGAAGCGAAGGATCTAATGTTGCTCCTTTCTCATCAGAAACGGCATAGATATATTTATCAGCCCCATGACGATCAAGATTATCAGCACGAATCGTCAAAGCCATGGTTTGCAGAGCCGTTTGCCTTCGCGTGTCGCGCAACTCCCTGAGCGAGGGATTAATCGCAAAGAGAAAAACAAGAATAAACGCGTCAACAATGAGTATGAGAATAACAAACTCCAGTATGGTAAATCCTTGCGCTTTTTTTTGCATTCAGAGGGAATTGTAAATGGAGGAACAAAAAAGAAGAAAAGTTTTTCTATTGATGAATCTTTATGATTGATGATAATTGTTTTGATGAGATTCGATGTCCTCACTCTTTTTCCGGAAAGCTTCGAGAGTTTTTTATCCACTTCTATTATCGGAAGAGCGATACAAGAGAAAAAAATCGAAGTGAATCTCTTTAATATACGAGACTTTTCGGAAGATAAACATAAAAAAGTGGATGACGTTCCCTTTGGGGGCGGTGCCGGAATGGTGATGACCTGTCAGCCGCTCTTTTCCGCTATTGAGCACGTTAAAAAATTAGAGAAAGATACGGCTCCCGTTATTTTCTTTACTCCGCACGGAGAGACATTTCGACAAGAAACAACAGAAGAGTTTGTTGAACAAAAAAAGTGTTCAAGAGTGATACTCCTCTGTGGACACTACGAAGGCATCGACCAACGAGTACGGGAAGCACTTGTGACCCGAGAAATTTCTCTGGGAGATTTCGTCCTCACGGGAGGCGAACTTCCAGCACAAGTATTTATTGATGCGGTAAGTCGACTGATCCCCGGTGTCCTTGGCGCCGATGAGTCTTCACAAGAAGAAAGTTTCTCTCCGGCACTCGAAAGAAAACTAGAATACCCTCATTACACACGTCCGGCAGAATTCCGAGGAATGAACGTTCCAGAAGTGCTCCTCTCTGGGCATCATAAGAACATAGAAGAATGGAGGAAGAGCCAATGTAAAATGCCAAATGGAAAAGGTAAAAGGAAATCTTAATATTCAATTTTTAAATATTGAGATTTGAAATTTTTTTTATAGCCAAACAAACATAAAATGTCATATCCTTCGCTTTCTCCTTGTCATCTCGACTGAACCCCGCAAAGCGGGGCAAGTGGAGAGATCTCTTGCATTTTTTAAGGGATTCCTCCGCTTCGGTCGGAATGCCCGTTAA
>JAIPGU010000027.1 GCA_021735575.1 Candidatus Altimarinota bacterium
CAAACGCATTCATCCCCGAGCTAACCGTGCTTCGCCATAGCGGCTACGCGACGGCGAGCGCTCGGGGTTTTCTGCGTAGGCGGATAAAACGACACACATTGTCATTCCGACCGACCCCCGCTTTAGTGGGGAAAGTGGAGGAATCCCTTACCACCCCAATAATACAAGGGATCTCTCCATTCCGTCCCCCGCCCCACCACGCTTGCCCGCCGTGGTGGGGCGGGCAGGCGTGGCGGGGGGCTCCAGTCGAGATTGACAAAGGAAGAAGGAGATACTTTTCTCTCTGTGTCATTTTGTATAGCAATAGCTCTCGTTCTTAATACTCTCATAATGAAGTTTCACTCGCCTGCGACGTGGTTCCTTCCGCTTCGCTGAGCTTTCCCCGGTTGTCATTCCGAATTTATTTCGGGATCTCTCTTTTTTTTCATATTTATGAGATGCTGAAATAAATTCAGCATGACAGCCGAAGAAGAACCCTACGTCCACCACGCCTGTTTGCTGTGGTGGGGTGGATACAGGAAGTCTAATTTCTCTCCAAAAAAGAGCGAATGCGTTTTGCACTCGCTCTTTTATTGTCTTATAAACACTTCCTGATTTTTATCTCGACCAATTAGTCGTTATTATTGCCCTGCTCAGCAGCATCATAAAGATCTTGAAAATCATCCGGAAAAATAGGAAGCGTCGGGAATGCCGGTTCCAATATATCTGCTACGCCATTCGCATCATTATCATCGGCCAAATCACCCGGGAAAATTGGAGAAATACCTGGATCGTACGGAGGATTGATAATGTACTCTGGAGGATTGATAATGTACTCTGGAGGATTGATAATGTACTCTGGTGGATCAAGATACCATATAGGCGCTCCAACTTGAACTAAGCCTCCATCATTGTCGTACATCATTTCTTGCATATACAATGCTGGCATAGCAGGAGTGTTAATTATCACTTCCGATCCTCCACTCGCCCATGAACCGGTTCCAACCGCATTCACTGCCCGAACCGCAACCGTATATGTTCCAGCAGGAATACCGGTCGAAATATAACTTGTTGATTGACCACTGACAGATACTATCGTCGGAGGACTTCCATCGAACATCACAGCTCCCAAAGGAACTGCGGCATGCGCATCACTCATGAAAAACGAAGTTAATTTCGTCCACGACTCCCCAAATCCGGCATTAAAGCCATTGTCTCCTCCATCTATTTCTTCGGTCGGTGGTTCGTACGGTTCATATGGTAGGGTGTAATCTCCTCCACCTGGCACAAGCTGTTGGTATGGGATTCCATTAAATTGAACTTCCTGCAGTTCATAATCATTCAAATCTTCCGCATCTCCCGTCGGAGTAAATCGAATCTCGTATGCCACGATCGGCATACCACCATTATCAGACGGAGCAGTCCAACTCACTCCTGCCGATCCTCCCTGAATCGAAGCAAGATTCACATTTGTTGGAATGCCGGGCACCGTAGTCGCTGTCACGGGCAACACGCTAGACCATTGTCCTCCCACCGCGCGAACTTTGAAGTAGTGTGTCTTTTTTGCTGCGTTCCCCAATGAATAGGATAGACCCGGAACACTCTGCACTGTTCCATCAAGATCAACGCTTCCTCCCGAAGCGGGAGCAGTTGCCAATCGTACTAATTCATACCCTGTCGCCCCTGTCACGTCCGACCAACTCAAATCAATTGTTACTGTCGATGGTGCCGGTGGTACTCCTTGAGTTTCTGTCACGGTCGCACCAAACCCTTCTGGTGCATCCAGCAAAGGATCTCCTCCTCCACCTCCACCAACGGATATACAGTCAGCAGTTCCATCATTCTTAAGCCCCTTCATGACCTTCCCGTCGCTACATCCCGCCACTAGACCGTCCACTACCTCCTGAATACTCGTCACAATCGCGTTGTAATCATCAGCGGAGACAGTATCTCCATCTACCTTATCATTGTCCAACCCTCCTATTAAAGTTGGGATGTTCAAAGCTGCGAGAACTACCCCCGAAAAGAGTATCCCCAAGCCAAAAAGCGCTCCTTTACTAAAAGAAGCCGAAATGCGTTGCACGATTTTTTTCATGTCGTTTGTGTTAGTTTTCTTGGATTCTAACACGTCTGAGAAAAAATCAAATTTTTTTTTAAAAAAAATACCTTTCCCTGTTTTACACGTTCTCGTACAGAACAAATTATTTTGAATTTATAGTTTAAATATCATTTTATTTTGAAATAACTAGAGCCGAACAATTATAAAATTACACAGTCTTTGTCATTCCGACCGAAGTGGAGGAATCCCTTAAAAAATGAAAGGGATCTCTCCACTCATCCCGCCTTGGCGGGACTCGGTCGAGATGACAATACAAGGGGATTTTTCGTGCCATTTTATAGTTGGTTCGCTATAGAATGTTGTGGCAGAAGCAATTAAATACGTATTCGATTACATAAACGTTTACGTAATCGGATACCAACACTTAGTATGTATTGTTCTAATGCTTTCTATACGTAATACTAGATACGTTATACGTGATACTTTTAGAATAGGGTATCCTTGGTTCCTCTCTGGTTATCAAAAATTCCAGATATCCTTGAGTTGAAGCAGTGTTTATGGTATAATGAAGAGATGGAGACCTCTTCGGATCAAAAAAATTCTCACAGTCAAGATCCCTCTTCGGAGGAAGGACGCCAGGAACAAAAAAATCAGGAATCGGTTCCGCAAAAAACAGAAAGCGAAAAGGAAGAAACCGTGCTTTCTTTGCCAGATCAAGGAGGACTTGATGCAAAAAAACCGCCGGAAGAAGATGAAAATTTACTGGTTGAAAATGATGGAGATTTTTTCTGGATTTTACAACGCGTGCTTTGGGGAGTTTTGAAAACAGGGGTTGTGGTAGGACTTATTGTTTTTTTGGTATGGCTCATATGGCATCCGGGCGGTACATTAAAAGATGAGACTGAATCCAACAAAGAATCTCCGCGCGCAGAAACTCCTGTAAAACACGTGCCTCCTTTTACGCAGGGGCAACCGGTCACTTCCCAACCGGAGATCATACAGAAGCATAGTATTTTTACAGCGGCGCAGTGGGCTCATTGGATGGAAAAAATTCAGATTTTTGAACGGGAAAATGTACTTTTATATACGCTCGATTGGCTTCGAAGAGCTTCTGCTTTTTTCTCCGTTCCAACGGAAAATTTGGTACAAGGAGAAACGGCTGACGTTCGAAAAGAGAAGGTTTATTCGACACTTTCGGAGTTGCAAGAAATGTTGGAAGAAGCGTCTCGTCTGCAATTGCAGCTTGGACAGGAAATAAACGATCTTTCTTTTTCTGCAGTCGAAGCTAAATCACACGTGGAAGAAAACGATCGATTGCTTTTGTCTTCTATTCAGGCTTTTCGTCCTGATGTAGCCGGAACGGCACTTGATCAAAAGATTTCCGCCCAAAAAATTATGTATGAAAATGCATCACAGTTAGAAGCGTACAGAATGGTAGAAAAATACAGGGGAAGCTATGCTCAGTTTTTACGTACGCTCTATGAAAATATTTTCGCAAATCAAAAAGCAATTATAGAAGATATACACATTGTTGTTTTCCCCAATGATCCTTTTCGACGCATGCTCACACCTGCTGAGTGGAGAATGAGAGAATCTCAAAGATAAGCCCTATATTTTTTCGGAGGCGAGATTTTTGAGATTCAGAAATACGATCTCTCTGGTAGAGAACAGAAGAAGATGGTTCTTCCTTTGGTTTTGTTTCATTGGACACGGGAGCAAAGGTAGAGAAATCAAGAGAAGAAAAATCAGGGTCTTCTGATGGGGGCTGTTTTGAAAATACCAGTAAGAAATCTTCAAAAAAATCATCCTCCGCGCTGGAATTACGGGGCGCAGAGTTACTTCCCTTTGCTTTCTTTGTTTTGTGAAGTTCTTTTTCGATCCACGCTTTTGCAGAGGAACTGAAGGCGGAAGGGGTGGATCCTGTGCCGGCAGATACGAAATCTTTTTTGATATTTTCGCTTATGCTCCCGGAGGCACCAGACGCATCCGTTACGGTGAGTGTGAGGCGAAACTCAGAGAAGCGATCAAAGTCGAAATAAATCCTGTCGGGGTTGGAACGGGCTGATTCTTCATTGCACGTTTTTCCGCCGATTTTTGTTTGTCTCCACTCCCATCCGTCTTGCTCATAATTTCCGCAAGAATTCCCATTAATACTCCATCGCCAGGACACAAGATCATGTTCTCCGTCGGGATCGGTGGAGGTGAGACTCGTCCCATCGAATCCGGTAAAATTGCGAGATGTATTACTTATTTTGCTTCCCCCTTGAGCGATAAATCGGGCTGTGGGAGGTCTGTTTTTGGGGGTATTTACGTCCCCTGGTGATCCGTTGAAATGTCGAAAAAAATCATTCTCGGAATTCGTGTCTTGTTGTGGTTCACGGCGAGCAGTAGATTCATTCGGTATCATATCTTCAATATTTGTGCATTCACCCGACCATGCACCCGCTTCTCTTTTGTTCTCCACTTCACTTTGAACCGCTTGGCTTATGTTTCCCGATTTCCAACACATAAAATCTTTGCTCTGTTCCCAGCTAGTCCCTGAATAGAGTACGACTTCTATGGTTTCAGATCCCGCAGAAAGTCCGCTAGCAACAGTCGATACTTGGTACGGATCTTGATTTTGCGTGAGTGCGTTCGCATCCGCTCCAGAAAAGTTCACCACAATAAATTCTCCCGCGTTCACCCAAAAATCATTTGTGAAGTACATGAGCGTGCGTGGAGAGCTTTTTTGCTTGATCTCCATGTATTTGAGATTTGCTGGAGGATTGAGCGAAGACTGGATGTAAATTTCGATGAAATCGGTCTCTTCATTGTCAGGACTTGCTTCAGAAATAAAAATTTCGATGTCTTCGGGAAATGTAGGAGGTTCGAAATTCTCTTCTCCCCGTGAGTGCCTGAGGTTTTGATCATTTTGTCGATACAAAAGCGGAAAAACTTTTCTCTCTTCGGATGCATCGTCAGCAGGATTCCGATTCCACACTTCGGCGTAGAGTTCGCCATCTGTCGTTCCCTTTTTGGTGTCAGAATAGGTTATTTCATCGAGCAACGTTTCATGGTTGTCCCATATCTGAATTGTTGCGCCACTGTTCGTGAGCGAGACCGGAGACTTGGACCAGAAGAGGTATTCTTCTTGCTCAGAGGAAAAAATAAGCCTTCCTTCTTCATTTTCGGTAACATTTTCGGAAATCAGAAGAGATTTTTTTTCAAGAAATGTCTTAGTACTGGTGCCATTTGTGACACTCCAGTCGGAAATATCAATAGGGGCATCCGCTTGGAGCGTGAATTCAAACCATTCTTCTTCCGCTCCCATCTTTTGAGGCGAGATTTCTGTGATGCGGACAGTGATATTTGTATTTTCCTCCTGTGCGTGAAGGAGAAAAATAGGGAATATCGAGCAGATGTATATTACGGCGAAGAAACGTGTCATGAGAAAAGGGGTCTTTTCCCTTCTAAAACATTTGTTCCTTTTAAAAAAGAGAGGGATTTAATGAGAAATTCAGAATTTTTTTGGAGTAGGTATGCCACTACATCTAGTGGGTACCCACTAGATGTAGTGGGTCAAAAATGAAACCCCATTAGGCAACAGCTATCGCTTTTGCCTCAATGGCGAGACCCCGGGGGGACTTCTCAGGGCGCGAGGTTTATCGAACCCCGCCCACAGACGTTGGGGAGGGTTCCCTCTCGCCTTTTGTAACCCCCTTTCAAAGGATCCCCGAGCTTACGATCGGGGTAATTTTTTAATCAAAAGGAAGATTCTTCGTCACTTCGCTCCTCAGAAAGACGGCTTGTTTTATTAAATATTGTCATCCTGATCCCGACTTTAGTCAGGAGAAGGATCTTCGATATAAAAATAAGAAATAGCGATGGGAAAATAGAAGAAAGATTCTTTCCTTCGCTTTGCTCGAGGACGGGCTTCCTCAGAAAGACGGTAATACTAACTACTAACTACTTCCCTCTCTATGGTGAATTTTCTGGATTCTGGGAGGCAGATGGCTCTTCGGGGCGTTCTGTGCGGGACATGAGGTTGTTGTATTTTTCAGCCGCCAGATTAGTGATAGCGATGGCTGTTTCATCGGATTTTTCTTTCCCAAATTCGTAGCTTTTTTTATACAACTCTTTTGCTTTTTCGAACGCGGATTGCTCTTCTGCCAAAAGTGCCAAGTTCAAGAATGTACGTGGATTATTTGGTTCTAGTTCTTTTGCTTTTTCCAGTTCATTTTCGGCTTGTACGAATTTTTTGTTTACGATGAGCGCCCATCCATGCATGTTAAGAGCAAAAGCATCGTTAGGTTTTTCCGTCACAAGGCGTTCAGCAAATGTGAGAGCAGTATCTGGGCGTTTTAAAATATCAATTGCTGTATGCATGGCATGTACGTATTGATTCGGTTCGGAATTTTCATCCAGCAATGTTTCGTACAGTTCAATAACGCGATCGTATTGCGCTTGGCGCGAAAAAAGTTCTACAAGTCGCCAACGGACTTCATCGGAAAACTCAAAATCATGTTCCAGAGATTTTTCAAAAAAAAGTACCGCCTCATCGGTTTTTCCAGCTTTATCGAGCGCTAATGCGAGAAAATAATGTGTCTGAGACCGAAGTGGATCTAGGTCGTATGCGTGACGCAAATCCTTTAGTGCTTCTTCGATATTTCCTATTTGTAAATTGGCGTAGCCTCGGACAATCCATGCATCTATGTAACTGACGTCTTCGGTGAGAGCTATTTCTGCGAATTTATAAGCCAAAACCGCTTCATTGTGTTCAGCGAGCGTTTTTCCGAGCAATGCAAAAAGATGCGGATTTTTACCGCCACTCACATCATCAAATGTTTTGTATGCATGGAGGACGTCATTCACTTTGGATGCCAATTCTTGAGAAAGAGTGTTTGAGTCGCGTTCTGCATTTTCAAGTCCATCCTCTCCAAGAGAAATGAGGGAAGACGCAACGGGGAGTGTTGCCAAATCTTCTAGAATACGCTTCGCGGTTTGGTGATCATTTTGGAGAGCGACCAGTATGGCGCGATAAAAATGAAGTCCGGGAGAGAGGTTGTCTGATGCGTTTTGCAGGAGCATGGATGCGGTCTGAAAGTCTTGCTCCGCGATATGCTTTCGTCCCTGGAGAACGGTAATTTCCGGATTATTGGGAAAAAGAGTGGATAACGTTTGGATCAGATTTTCGAGTTTTTGTATGTCTTGTGTTTGTAAATATACTTCCCCCAAAAGCAAATATGGTTCCATAAGACTTGGTTTTTCTCGAATAGCTCCTTGGAGTTCTACCGAAGCAAGAGAAAAATAGCCATGTTCTATGAGGGATTTTGCTTCCCGAATTCGTCCGATGTATGAAATTCGTCTTGGAATTCCTTTGGAATTTTCAATATATACCGAAGGACTAAAAATATCGCTCCAAAGACTTTGGATTGAGCTACGAGCGATCCACCCACCTGCTCCGATAATGAGAAGACTTAGTCCGATAACACTTCCCCAGAAGGCAGGTTTTTTCATTCGGAGAGGATTGTAGAGTGAGGGAGGGATTTTTCAAGCATTTCTTGTGAGAGGATTTCCACGGAATGCTTGGCAGAAAAACTTTCGAAACTGTGAAGAAGTAATACGTAGAACGTATTTCGTATCACGTATAAAATCCCAAACGACAAGCACCGAATAATCGTTCTCGCCATGACGGGGGATCGAACGGGGGAATAATCTTCATTTGAAAGGGAGGAGGAGTTTTCTTTTTGAGGTGTAGCCGACACGGCGCCGTGTCGGCTCTTCTTTTTCTAATTATTAGCAGTTTGTTTGCTCCTCACTTTTGAAAGTACAAAAATACAAAAAAAGTTCGGAGCCTGAGACCTGAACCTGCATTAGATACCTATCTTTTTTCAATTCCCCGCTTAGCGCTTGGGAACAAGATATATATTCATAGGATTCCCGACATTCATCCTTTCCATCCTCCGTAGCAGTAGTTCTGCTACTGCGGAGGACGGGCGGAGTAAACCTACGGAGAACGGGAGCCGGAATGACTTACTCCTTGTTTTTAGAGGGATGGTTGCCTTGCTGTTTTCCCATACTTGATACGTAATACGTTATACGAAATACATTTTTTTCAGTTGACATTCTTAAAAAGTTTGTGAAACTATGCCCGATTCATTTTTCGAAGTACCCATGAGTGATGATTTCTTAGTTCAAGTCCATCGCGCGGAAGAAGACGCGGAGAAGCTTATAGAGAAGGCAAAAAAGAAGGCTCAGGAGGACGTGCAAAAAGAACAACAAAGATTGGACGAACACAGAAAAGAATCTTTGGAAAAGGCGCGTGAAAAAGCCAAAAAAGAATTAGCGGAATCGCAACAGCGTTTCCGGGGGGAGTATGACGAACAAACAAAAGAAGGAAAAAAGGCGGCATCATCGCTTGAAAAAGAAGCTGGAGCTCGTATCGAAAAGGTGCTTCCGGCCGCGTTATCGTATGTACTGGATGATTTAATTTCTTAGTTTATCAGAATTTTTTTGTTTCATGGCTAAAGTTCCGCTTCAAAAGATTCGTATTACAGGACTCCGGTCGCATTATAAAATTCTAATGCAGGAGCTTCATCGGAGTGGGACATTGGAGATCGTAGAAACACCGGAGTTTATAGAAGGATCTTTTTCTCGTGAGGCAGAAGATCATTTTGGAGTGTTTGATTTGGCACGTATTGATTTTGCTATTCAATTTCTTGCTTCTCGGGAGTCGGTAAAAGAAAAAACAAGTTCTATTCTATCGGGAGGAAAGATGGTTCTGAGTGAAGAAGAATCAAAATCTCGACTCAAGTCTTTTTCTTCTCGATCGGAGGAAGTGATTTCCGAATGTGAAGTGATAGCGGAAGAGTTGGTGCGATCACAGAACGAAATTGAAAAAATAGAACGCCGAATAAAATTGATTCTTCCGTTTCGCCTTTTCAAAACCCCGTTGGAAAAAGATTTCTCGACAAGTCTTACTCGAACCTGGATTGGTTCATTGCTCACCACGCATGAAAAAAAATGCATAGAAACACTTGCTGGAGAATCTCATTTGGTGGATGTGCAGGTGTGCGGAAAAGAAGGGACACGGGTATTTTTGAGAGTGACGGCTGTCAGAGAAGAAGCAGATTCGGTGCGAGAAATGCTCGACACTTTTTCTTTTGAAGATTTTGATTTTGAATCGGAATTTTCTGAGTTTTTCGGACAAAAGCCGAGGGAAATATTGCATACTTTGGAAAAAGACGGAGAAGAGCATAGGCGCAAGTTGGTACAACTTGAAAAACGAGTCACGGAACTGACTGCTTCTATGGAAGATTTGAAGATTTTGTACGATTACAATGCTTGGAGAAAGAAAAAGAACGATGTGCAACACAAGATGTTGCGCACACAGCATTTATTCGCCTTTGAGGCGTGGATGCCAGAAAAAGCATTTGATTCGTTTCATAAGTGGATTCGTAATGCGTTTGTAGGGGAAGTGGGATTGGAGCGCATCGCGCCAGAAGAAGGGGAAGAAGTGCCGGTACTGGTTCAGAACAAAAGAGGCATTGCTTCTTTTGAGCCTATCACGGAAATGTTCGGAGTTCCCAACAATCAAGACATTGACCCAACGGTGGCAGTGGCTCCATTTTTCTTTGTATTCTTTGGATTGTGTTTATCTGACGTGGGATATGGTGCAATTTTAACATCGGTGGCGCTCTGGTTCTTTCTCTTTGGGAAATTTCCCCAAAAGGCTCGTGAAGGAATTTTGCTTTTAGTGCTATGCGGAATAGGCGCGGTGCTTGGTGGGATTGTTTTGGGAGGATATTTTGGAATTACTCCGGAACAAGCGCCTCAATTTTTGCTGAATTCGAATTTTATTGCAGGGGTGGAAGGAGCTCTTCCATTCAAAGGGCAGTTAATTGACCCAATGGCGGGGAGTGGTCCGATTATTTTCTTGGGACTGGCGATGGCGCTCGGAGTGGTACAGCTCCTGACGGGGCTGGTGCTTGACTTCGTGAAGCGTCTCAAAAACGGAGAATACATAGATGCGTTTTGTGATCCATTGCCATGGTTTTTGTTTTTGGTATCGCTTATCGGGTTTGCATTGGCTGGTACGGTAGGTCTGGATAAAGGATTATTCAAGAATCTGGCACTTGGGGGAGCGGTGCTTATCGTTTTGACACAGGGACGAAATCAGAAAAACTGGCTTCTCAAACCGGTTTTTGGAGTACTGGGATTGTATAATGTGACGGGGTATGTCTCCGATCTTTTGAGTTACTCTCGTTTGATGGCACTCGGTCTGGCCACGGGAGTGATTGGATTTGCTATGAATTTGACGGCCGGAATTTTGGGCGGCATGATGCCGGTCAAGGCGCTTGGCTTTGTGGTAGCAGCCATTGTGCTGGTGTTTGGTCATGGGCTGAACTTTTCGCTTTCGCTTCTGGGGGCTTTTGTGCACTCAGGACGTTTGCAATTTATTGAGTTTTTTGGCAAGTTCTTCGAGGGTGGCGGACGGAAATTTAAGCCGTTTGTCAGAGAAAAAAAATACCTATTCTTTCGTAATTCTTAATTTCTTAATTTTTTTACCATGTTTGAATCAGGAGTTGTACTCGCTGTTATCGGAGCCACATTTGCGGCCGTTCTTGCCGGAGTTGGTTCTTCTCTAGGAGTAAGTGCCGCCGGAACCAAAGGTGCCGGAGCGCTTGCTGAAAAACCCGAACTCTTCGGGAAAATCTTAATTATTACCGCCCTTCCTGGGTCTCAGGGAGTGTACGGTTTGCTTATCGCCATTCTGACCTTGGCAAAAATTGGTCTCTTTACGGGCGGAATGGAAGTTCCAACAGAAGTAGGATTCCAGTTGCTTTGGGCAGGGATTTTGATGGGGTTTGCCGGACTTGTATCCGGATGGATGCAGGGAAAGGTAGCCGCTGGCGGAATCGGAGCGGTCGCTCGCGACGGAAGTCTTGCCGGTAAGGCGATTGTGCTTTCGGTTATTATCGAAACCTACGCTATTTTCGGACTGCTTATCGCTCTGTTGATCGTGAATTCTATCAACTTGGAAGCAGTCGTTGCTTAGTTTATCGTTTGTAATTTGTAATTCGTAATTTAAACAAAGATGGCCCTTCAAGATATTCTGAAACGTATTCTGGATCAAGCGCAGAAGGAAGTAGAGCGTATTCAGGAACAAGCGGAAGCGGAGAAGAAAGAACGTGCACTTCAGTCAAAGGCGCGCGAGCAAGAAGAGTTGGAGAAATTGCATGAAAAAACAGAAAAGATTACTGCTTCGATTGAACAAAAAATGTGTTCAATGGCACGAAGAGAGAATGCGCAAGTACTTCTCAGAACCAAGCAAGATCTTATTAGGACAGCGCTTGAGCGTTTCCTTGGTATGTTGGAGGATGCGGACGATAAACTATATGGACAGGTTCTGGCGAAACTTTTTGAAGTGGTTTCTGCCACTTCGGGCAAAGTATTGGCTCCGCCAAAACGGATTGAAATTACGACCAAGCATGCCCCGCCGGGGTTCGATGTCGTAGCGCATAAAGACATTGAAGGGGGATTTGTCCTCAAGGTTGGAAATGCGGAAATAGATAATTCGTTTCGAAGTCTTATTTTTTCGGAGTACAAAGATCAGTTGACTTCGTATTTTGCTGAACAGCTCAAATTGGTTTAAAAAACCAATTTAAATTTTCAATTACAAATGACGAATGACGAATTCTAAAAAATAATGACTAAGAACTAAAAACTAATGACTAACTTCTTGTTTGTAAACGGTCAAATCAGGGCGATGGAATCGCGATTGCTGACCCCTGCGCGTCTTGACCGTATGGTGGGGGCGGGGAGTCCGGAAGATGCATTTCGAGTGTTGACCGAGCTTCAATATGCGGAATATTTTGATGATACGGTAACAGCGCAGGATTTTTCTCGTGTTATTTTGCAGGGGCTTTTGGAAACGAAAAATATGGTGCTCAAGGGAACCGATAACCACAAGGGATTTGAACTTCTCTGGCGTCGTTATGATTTGAATAATCTCAAGCGCGCGCTCAAAGAAAAATTATTGAAAAGTAATACAGAACTGGGTGAATTTACGGAAGAGAACGGATATTCTCTTTTGGGGAATATTCCTAAAGCAGACCTAGCGGATTTGATATTTGAAGGAAAAACGTCAGAACGTATTCCTTTTCAGTACAGCGAAGCGGTAGCACAAGCGCAGAAAGTCTTTGCAGAAAAAGAATCCTTTTTGGATGTAGAGTACGTGCTTGATCGGGCGCATTTCCAGTACCTAAAAGGGATTGCTGATGCAGGATCAGCGTTTTTGAAACGTTGGTTTGTGTTTACGGTGGATTCGGTGAATATTCGTTCGATTGCCCGTGCGGTATTGCTTCGAGAAGAGCCGTTGCCTCAAAGCGCTTTTCTGCCCTGTGGAACATTTGAATGGGAACGTATTTCGGGAATCGAAAATGCAGAAGACTTTGTAAGATTTTTGCGCAGTACACGTTTTGCGGATGCGGTTTCATCTGATGAACGTACTTCCGAAGAGCAGTTACTTGCTTTGGAAAAAGGAATCGATGCGCTCTACAACGAATTTCTTCGTTCCGCACAAGAAGGAGAAATTGATAGCATTCAGGTGCCGGTGGCATATTTTGAACGCCGATTGCAGAATGCCCGCATGCTGAAGTTTATTATGTTTGCGAAATTTCACGGACTCAGTTCCGAGGAGATTTATAAGACCCTCAAACAATTTTGAAATCGTATTACGTAGAACGTAGTACGTATAAAAAACTCCTAAAATTATAGCAATTTCAAGACAGAATGACAGGATTATACCTCTTCAAAACAGCCCCAAAAGCATTGTCATTGCGAGGAATTCCGCGTATGCGGAATGACGCGGCAATCTTTTGTAGGACTATGAGATTGCCACGTCCTCGCTCCGCTCGGACTCGCAATGACAGAACGATGTATTTTTTATTTGCTATAAATACTTTTTTTTTCTTCCTATGAGTCATAAACACAAACTCGCCGTCATCGGAAACGAAAGCTCAGTGCTGATATTTAGAGCGCTTGGAACCGAAGTCTATCCGGTGAGTGATGCCAGGCAGGCGCAAGAAATTCTGAGAGATCTCGCTTCCCGTGAAGCGGAGGGGGCTCGGAAAATTGCAGAATACGCTGTAATTTTTGTAGAAGAAAATTTCTACAAAAAATTACCAGATGATCTTTTGACACGACTTGCAAAAAATCCGCTTCCAGCCGTCGTTCCCGTGCCATCCCCCGACAGCAAAGACTCGGCATTTGGAACGAAACGGCTTTCCCATATCGTTGAGCGAGCGGTGGGAAGTGATATCTTGAGTTAAATCGGAGTTTTCCCTTTCTAGGAAAATGGAAAAGTATGTTTTTGTGTCTCAAAAACCCGAATCATGAAATTCATTTGACCCCTAAACAAGTGAAAAAATCTTATTGTCACCCTGAATTTATTTCAGGGTCTCATTATCTATAACTGTTCCAAAATAAAATAGCATAAAAATTCCACGCTCCTTGTCATTCCGGCTTCGTCTGGAATCTCATGCGTTGTTATTCTACAAGCAAGCGTCAGCGCTTTGTTTTTATAGCTCATTCAAAACAAAGTGATATAGCTATTTCTAAATAAAAGTGCATAATACAGATATGTACAGTTTAGATTATCGGCTTCGCGTGTTCGAGATAAAAAAAGAAGAGGGATTAACGTATGAAGAAACGAGAAAAAGGTTTCGAATTTCAATGAGAAC
>JAIPGU010000028.1 GCA_021735575.1 Candidatus Altimarinota bacterium
ACCCCGACCAGAAAAATTCCAGTTCCCACAAAGTGGGAAGTGGAGTTTTTCTTATTGGTGTCCGAGAACCTCCATATTCCGCGAAGCGGAATGAGGTTCGATACGAGGAGCTAAGAAAAGAAAGCGCCTTGAGCTTGTCCGAAAGGCATTTTCTTTTCGTGCGACGACGTCACGACTGAACGAAGTGAAGGAGTAGTCCTGTCACTCCGACGGTGTCGAAGGACGCAGAGAGAAGTCCTCTCACCCTCAGTCGATGTCCCCTTTGCGTATAATGGATTTGCGGAGCGAATGAACCTCCGAGGAGGTTCACTAGATAGAGCTAAATAAAAAATAATTGTCATGCTGAACTTGTTTCAGCATCCTATACTGTCGGTAAATGAAAGAGATCCCGAAACAAGTTCGGGATGACAAGCCTTTCCTTCTTTTGTGCCAAATTATTTTTATTTAGCTATACAATCGAACGATGACCCTGAGTGAAGCCGAAGGGGACGAAGTGAGATGTGTAGATGGTTTTTCGTTCTCGACGCAGTCGAGATAAGAAAGTCCTCTCACTTTTAAACGTTTCGAACCAGGTGCCTCTGCGGGAACACCTGCTGGCTCCGACTTAAGGAAAATCCCCTTTTTTCTTGACTTCTCCCTTTAACGGGCATCGCGAGGAGTTCGCCGCGGCGAACGACGTGGCGATCTCATGCTTGTACAAAAGAGATTGCCTCGCAATGACAATGTGTGTCATTTTAAACTCGGTTCACTCTACCTTCTGACTTTCCCTAAACTTTAAGAAACGTGATGCGTAGGCTGTCCAGTCGATCCATTAATCAAACTCCCTGATGGATTATCTCCTATGGACAACTTAACATCATTTTCTCCGTTATTAAGCCATGTTCTCACACGAACCTTCCCTCCTTCTTGCGCTTCTTTCAAAGTAGAAAATGCACCAAGGATAGCATTTACCGATGAATTAACATGAAATGACTCCACAGCTTTTATAGCTAACCAAGCTTAAAATTACACAATCCTTGTCATTCCGACCAACGCGGAGGAATCCCTTAAAAAATGCAAGGGATCTCTCCACTCGTCCGTTGCGGCGGACTCGGTCGAGATGACAATACTGAGGGAAGATTCTTTCCTTTGAGTAATTCTATAATTGGTTCGCTAGAGCACTACATCATAGTCATTGTCTTCCCCCATTTTTACACCATTCTCTTCAAGGTGTGTTATGAATCTGTCTTTTTTTTCTGCCATTTGTATTTTAGATTACAAAGATATAGCCATTTCAAAATAAAATGGCATACCTCCTTCGCATTGTCATCCCGAATTTATTGAGACTCCGTCACCGTTCCGGTCGGGATCTCTTTATTGAAGGAAGAGGAAGAGATGCTGATCATTGAGGATAGCGAGCTACGACAAACGAAGTTTGTACGTAAGCGAGCGACGCAAATGAATAGCGGAGCGTTCAACGAGTTCAGCATGACAGGGGGATGTGTAATTTTAAACTTGATTAGCTATAAATAAAAAGTCAAATCATCTCTTCCCTCCCAAAACCCCTCTGTACTCTTCCCGATAAATCTCAAGAAAGGTAAGCGAAAGCGTCAAAATCAAAGGTCCAAAGATCAATCCTTTCAGCCCAAATGCAAACGCTCCTCCCAAAATTACCACGAGCACAGCCAATGGATGAAGCGCGCTTCGCGAACCAATCAAGTAGGGTTTTACGATATTATCTATGTTGGCAACCGCTGTCATACACCAGATAAGCAAGAATGTCCCCGCTCCGAAGTGTTGCGTCGCAAAGAGAGAAATCACAATCGGCACCCACACAAGCCCAACTCCCACATACGGAATCGGAGAGAAAAGCGCCCCCAGCGCCGCCCAAAAAAGAGCATTATGTACGCCGGCAATAGAAAGTCCTATCCCGAACACGATCCCCTGCGCTAATGCCGCCCCCAAAATTCCATACACCACCGCCTGCATCAGCCCGTACATTTTCCCAAATACCAAATCTCGGTGTTTTTCCGACAGTGGCAAAAGAGAACGCACATAGCCAACCAGTTTTTCTCCATCTCGAATAAAGTAAAACAGTGCCAAAAAGAACACGATGGCATGGATCACAAAAAAGGAGAGTTGTTTCACAATACTGGTCGTATATCCCAGAAGCGAACGGCTTAGAAATCCCAAAAATTCACCGATCTTAGAAACGATTTCTTGTGGCGAAATAGGGTTGTATTTAAGCAGATTAGAAGCCCAATCTCCGAGCATCGGATACCGCTCTAGTATCGGAAGAAAATTATAATCCGAGGCGGCAAACTTGTTAAATTCTTGTCGGAATATCTCGTACGCCCCGGAAGCTTGATTTACAACGGAAATCACAAACAAGACGAGGGGGACAATCAGCAGAAGCACAACTGCCAAAATCGTAAGGAGCGATGCCAACGTACGTGTTATTTTTGTCTGTTTTCGTAAAAATTTTCGGAGTGGCAACGTCGCCGTCGCGATAATTGCGGCAATAAAAAGGGTTCCCAAAAAATCTGACGCAAAAAGGAAAAGCAATGTCAGTGTCACACCAACCCCTCCCAACACAAAATATCGTGGGAAACGAGTCGGTTGTGCGGATTTGGAAAATGTAACCATATCATTTTATTATACCATAAATAGAAAAAAAATGCAAGATCACGAGACCACGAGATTACGAGTTTTAATACCCAGGAATCTTCTCGGGCTTACGTCCGAAGTATATGGGAATAAATCCGAGGAACAACTCCCTAATGAATTTAGGTGCTCGTTATCTTGTTATCTCGCCTGCCCTGAGGAGCCATAGGCGAAGAATGGGTCTTCTTGTAATCTATTTCTTCATTTCCAGTTGTAAATCTATACTTTTTTGATACTATTTCGGGGACATTATTCCTTTCTGGATGAAACAAATGCCCAAAAACGCCCCGAAGCGGAACAACCCCTTCAAAATTCTACTCATCATCGCCTTGCTTGGAGCAGGTTTGACACTCCTTTTCCCAGGAAATTCTTCATTTTTTTCTCAAAGCACCGTGGAAGATATACCACTCACGGGACTTTTGGAGAAGTATGGAGACGACGAACTCAAGACGATCAAAATCAAAGACAATCAGATTCTGGCGGAAAGTTTCGATGGAGCAATGTACCGAGCCTTCAAAGAACCATCTGCCAATGTCAAAGACCTGGGATTAAGCGATCTTTCCAAACGAACATCGGTGGAAGTGATTGACACTTCTGGTGGGAAAATATGGATAAACATCCTCATTGGAGTCGCCCCTTTTATTTTGCTCGTGCTCTTTTTGGTTTTTATTTCCCGTCGAGCCAGTTCCATGGGAGGGGGAGAAGGAGGTCCCTTTGGATTTGGAAAATCCCGCGCCAAGGTATATGACAAGACAAAGCACAGCACAAAATTCACAGATGTTGCCGGAGCATATGAAGCAAAAGACGAAGTGGAAGAAGTGGTGGATTTTTTGAAAAATCCGAAAAAATACCAAAAAATGGGAGCCAAAACCCCAAAAGGAATTTTACTCGTAGGAGCTCCCGGAACCGGAAAAACGCTTCTCGCTCGAGCTATTGCCGGAGAAGCGGATGTTCCGTTTTTCTCCGTATCGGGATCGGAATTTGTCGAAATGTTCGTAGGAGTAGGTGCTTCCCGTGTGCGAGATCTCTTTAAAACCGCCAAACGCAATGCTCCAGCAATTATTTTTATCGACGAAATTGACGCTATCGGGAAACACCGTGGGCAAGGAGTCGGAGGCGGACATGACGAACGAGAACAAACGCTGAATCAGATTTTGACGGAAATGGATGGATTTGAATCCGGTACAAATCTCATCGTTATTGCGGCGACAAATCGCCCTGACGTACTCGACAAAGCCCTCCTCCGTCCTGGACGGTTCGATCGACGCGTGCACATTGATATGCCAGATATGGAAGCACGACTCCAAATACTAACACTCCATGCAAAAAATAAAACGTTAGCACCTAACACCAATCTGCAGAAAATCGCGTCTAAAACTGTTGGATTTTCGGGCGCGGATCTGGAGAATCTTTTGAATGAAGCGGCCATTTCTGCTGTAAAGGCACGACAAAAAAATGTTTCGCAAGAAGACTTGGAAAATGCCGTTGAAAAGGTCTCCATGGGACCAGAACGTCGTTCACGACGCATCACAGACAGCGAACGAAATATTATTGCGCACCACGAGGTAGGACATGCCATTGCGGGGCACTTCTGTGAAACGTCCGAACCGGTCCACAAAGTTTCTATTATTTCGCGCGGTATGGCGTTGGGGGTAACGTGGTTTTTACCGGAAGAGGACAAATACCTTATGAGCGAACAAAAAATGCAGGAAGAAATGGTTTCGCTTCACGGCGGACGTATCGCCGAACGGCTCATTTTTGGACAGACTACCTCCGGCGCTTCCAATGACCTAGAACGCATTTCTCGTATCGCTCGATCCATGGTGATGACGTACGGAATGGGCGATCGAAAAAAAGTCGGTCCCGTGGTTTTCTCTGAAAAATCAAAGGGATGGGGAGGAATGGATTTCCACGAAAAGGATTTCTCGGAAGAGACAGCCAGGGCAATCGACGAAGACGTACAACACCTTATCCTCGAAGCAGAATCAAAGTGCGAAGAAATTTTGAAAAAAAATCTCTCACTCTTGAAGAAAATTGCCACCGACTTACTCAAAAAAGAAAATATTTCGCGCGAAGAGTTCTTGGCATACTTTAAGGAGAAACCTGAGAAATAATTTCCCAGCGTTTCAAGTAACTCATGGAAAAAGAAAAAACTCTTGCACAACGCATTCAACTCATCCTCTCCCTTGTATTGCGACTCGGTCTTGTTGCGGGGGTAGTGAATGCAGTCTGGATAGAAGCGTGGTTAACGGCTGCATTGGCGGCTTTTGCCCTGTGCCTAACTTTTCTTCCTGCTTTGTTTTCTCGCAACTATCGCATATTGCTTCCCATTGAATTCGAATTTTTCTTTGTTGTATTTATATTCGGATCAACATTTCTTGGCGCCGCACATGGATTTTACGAAAAATACTGGTGGTGGGATGTTATTTTACATGGTGTATCAGGCATTACATTAGGGCTGGTCGGTTTTATTTTGCTCTTTATCCTCCATTCGCGAGAAAAAATACGAGCGAGCGCTCGAATGATCGCTTTTTTTTCATTTTGTTTCGCCGTTGCATTTGGAGCACTGTGGGAAATATTCGAATTCATCGTCGACATCGCCGGAAATATGCAAACAATGCAACCCAGTCTGAAAGATACCATGTGGGATTTAATTATGGATGCAAGCGGAGCGCTGCTTATGTCTTACATTGGCTACCTTTATATGCGTTACGATAAGGAAAATTTTGCCAAAACATGGCTCGAAAAATTCATCCGAAAAAACCCGAGACTTTTCAAGGCATGGCGGAAAAAAGCATGATATCCCCTGATTATAGAACCGAAGAAAAACAGAATAATATACTCTTTCTCCTCATAACAAGGGGTTTAAACCCCTTGTTCGTTTACCCTGTGAAATAATCCCGATTCATCAGGATTTCCGCTTTGCGGAATTTCATGGGGTAAATCATTTTATTTTTATACGTAATACGATATACGCAGATTTGAATTTTGTTATTTCCAATTCTTCATTCTTAATTCTTCATTCTCCATTGATTATGTATACTCCCAGTATACATTTTCTATTTCTTCTCCCCCGACGGTTTGAGATAATCAGTCAAAAGCACTCCTTCCAAGTGGTCATACTCATGGAGAAAAATACGCGCATCCCAGGCAGAAAATTTTTTTTCACACCAATTCCCATCCAAGTTTTGCCACCTGGCACGAACTTTTGAGGAACGACGAATTTTTTCAAATACTCCCGGAAGACTCAAACATCCCTCTTCCATTTCCACCGTTTTGTCGGAAAGTTCAACTATTTCCGGATTTACCATGGCGATCACTTTATGCTTTTTTTGTGTCCCTACATTTAATGTCACGAGCATCATTCGTGCATCAATTCCCACCTGCGGAGCGGCAAGTCCAACCCCTTTCACCTCCGTTTCCGGATCTTCGGCAAGCATCGTTTCTTCCGTTTCCCGAGCGAGATTTTTCAACGCATCATCAAATACTTCCACGGGTTTGCATACCGTACGAAGAATCGGAGTTGTTTCACCGGTTACAATTTTCATCATGCAGAGTCTTTTGTACTGAAAATCGTGAGAAATGCAAAAAAAGGACGGAGCATTGCTCCGTCCCTACTTGTAATCTCGTTATCTTGTTTTCTCGTAATCTTCCCTTATTGCAATTCTACCGTCGCTCCCGCTTCTTCGAATTTCTTTTTCATTTCTTCGGCTTCTTCCTTTTTCACGTTTTCTTTTACGGTTCCACCGTTATCGGCAAGCCCTTTTGCCTCTCCGAGTCCGAGTCCCGTGATTTCACGAACAACTTTAATAACAGCAATTTTTTGAGCTCCTGCATCTTTGAGCACAACATTGAAAGAAGATTTTGCCTCTTCCGCATTGTCTCCTCCCTCTGGCGTTGCGGCTGCAACTGCAACCGGCGCGACAGCACTAATGCCATACTTTTCTTCAAAGTATTTGGCAACATTATTCGCTTCCACAACTGATAGTTTTTCAATCGCGTCAACGACAGATTGCTCAGATTTGCTGAGCTTGATTTCGGTTGTTGTTTCTTCTGACATGGTTATAAAAATTAAAAAATAAAGAAGAATAAATTACGAATTGGAAGATGCGAATTTCTCCGCATTTTGAAGCACATTGTAGAGTTTCTGGAAACCGGAATTAAATACTCCATGCAATTTTTGAGGTCCTGAACGAAGCATTCCAACAATCTTACCAAGTGATTCTTCTCGAAAAGGAGTGTCGGCAATACGAGCAGTTTCTTCGGCGGAAAGAAATTTCCCATCAAAAATTGCTCCCGCAAAAGACATCTTTGGCTCTTTTGTCTTCATATTCTTATAGTCTTTTCTAAATTTTTTGATAGCGGCCGCTGGCGCGATTTCATCCGATGACGAGACAATCACTGCCACTGCCCCATCGAGACTCGCGGAAGGCACTTCCGGAAGACTGGCATTTTTTGCTGCCAACTCAATGAGTGTTTTTTTAATAACCGTATAACTCATTCCCTGCGCGCGCAATTCACGGCGAATAACCTGAGCCTCTTCTACCGTCAACGCTTCAAAAGCAGTGAAAGCGATTCCCTTTGCCGCTTTGAATTTTTCTTCCAAAGCCGCCAATTGTTCCGATTTTTTACTGCGTGTAGTAGCCATAGTTTTTTAAAAAAAGTCTCTGGAGTCAAAGACTGAGAGACTATTGTTCCTTTTCAAAACGCACAAAGCGAGTGAAAATGATTGGAACCGAACGCCTCGGTTGGATTTCTTCCCGACAAGTCGAGATACCAACTGTCTTTGACGGAGAGAGAATAAGCAATGGAAAGTTTTTGTCAAATTTAATTTTGCCCACTGAAGACAAGTGCGAAGCACGAAGTCTGAAGTGCTGGCAGAATTAAATCCTGAGCGATCCCACGCACGCGGGAGAGTCGAAGGATCTGCCCCTCTCTTATATACACAATAAGAAGGGAAATTTACTTTCTTTATACAAACGCCAGTCCCGCCATTGTTGCTGACGACGTTTTTGTATTTTTATCCGTTAATAATTTTTTCGCTTCTTCTAAGTTTTCTACCAGAAATACTTCTATCTGTTCGGAAAGATCGAGTTTTCGCTCCCCTACTTTGGTGCATTTTTTCGCGACGAAAAAGTGATATCTCATCGTAGAGCCGGTGGGATTCGCCAATACTTCTCCGATTTTGGAAAATGTTTCTCCCCCGTATCCCGTTTCTTCTCTTAATTCCCTTTTTGCTGATTGTTCCGGAGTTTCTCCCTCATCGATCAATCCCGCGCAAAATTCAGTCACTACCTCCCCTCCTCCATGTTTATAAGACTTTTGCAAAATCACCTCCCCTGTCTCCAAAAATGGAATTACGATCACCGCATCACGCGAAGTATTTACAAACCATTCTCCTTGGTTTCCATCATGGAATTCCACAATATGCTTTTCTATAGGGCAGTAGGGCGAGTCCACGAGCGTACTTTTGGAGAGAATTTTAAATTTTTTCATTGTTTATCCTTTTTATAGAGCCCAACAACTATAAAATAACGGTAACTCTCCCCTCAAAGCAAGTAAGCGAAACTTTGTCATTCCGACCGAAGCGGAGGAATCTCTTTTTACAAGACCAAGAAGAGATCTCTCCACTCCACTTCGTTTCGGTCGAGCTGACAGGAATGGGTACCCCTTGCTGTCAGGGGATAATCCCCAAAATAACATAAGAGAAAATCCCATATCTCTTGTCATTGCGAGCGAGCCAAAGGCGAAGCGTGGCAATCTCCTGCATTTTCCATGAGATTGCTTCGTCCGCCGTGGCGGACTCGCAATGACAATGTGTGTCATTTTAAATTTGGTTCGCTGTAATGTACAATACTTCATGATGATTCAAATTCATCTTTTATTATTTCGTAGTTTTTATGATTCCACCACTGTCCAAAACGAAAAAAATGCTCTTTTCTCTCTGATAAAAAACGAAATCCCAGCTTTTCAATAACTTTTTGCGAGGCAATATTTTCCGATACGTGTCCGCAGATAATTTTGTGCAGGTTCAAATGCTCAAACCCGAAGCGCATTACTTCACTCGCCGCTTCGGTCATAATCCCTTGTCCATGAAAAGACGGATCAAGCCAGTATCCCAATTCCGCTCGATCCATTTTCCATACTCCGAGCATTCGAGTGATGGACTCTAGGGATACAAGCCCTATAAATTTTTCTTCTAAAAACAATGCCCATACCACTCCTTTTTCAGGACAGTGTAATCGTGATTCTCGGAAAAATTGAAGTGTATCATCCACCTTCTTGGGCGGATTAAAAGTCATAAAACGAGTTATATCCGGATGAGAATGCAAAATATCAAATGCCGGCTCCGCGTCACAGTCCTGAACCAGACGAAGGAAAAGACGATCTGTTCGAAGTTTGAAATTCATAATCGAACAAAGTATAGCGCATAATGCGCCATGGGAGGAATAAATAGATCTTCCATCTTCAATGAAATGGAAACAAACGTCTTCCTGAAAATAACTCGTCTTCCTGCCTGCCCTGTTCAGTTTAGACCAGGGAGTGCAACGATGGATTTTCGATATAGGAATCATAAATTATAACGAAGATTCTTCTTCCGCGTACGCGGAATCAGAATGACAAAACTACCAACAGAGTTAGTGATCTTCTTTATTTTAATGATACACATTGTTTTGATGGCAATGTTTTATATACTCGTCTTCCTGATCCCGACTTTAGTCGGGAGAAGGAACTTCCGAATAAGAATTATGAACGATAAGTAGAATTATAACGAAGATTCTTCTTCCTCCCCGCTTCGCAGGATCGTCATCCCTGGCCTAGACCGACAGGGCAGGCAGAAAGATAATGTTTTATTTTTCTGTCATTTCAGCTACGCCCCGCCACGCCTGCCCGCCGTGGTGGGGCAGGCAAGCATGGCGGGGAAACTTGCCGAGAATCAGGAGAGGATTTATCATGGGAGTAAGCGAAAATGCTTTTCCCTCTGTCATTCCGACTGTAATGGAGGAATCCCTTAGAAAATGCAAGGGATCTCTCCGCTCCCCGCCTGAGGCGGGTCGGTCGAGATGACAATGCAAAAAAAATGCGTAAATTTATAAAAGTCTTCGAACTTCTCCTCGTGCTTTCGGGCGTGGGACTTTCTATTTGGGGGGGGCAAAATCTGACGAAGTATCTGACCGCGAGCATCTTTAGCGCGCCGTCGGGAAGCACGGACGCAACTTCGGGATTGGTTGGATATTGGGATATGAATTTGGATGGGGGGGCTGATGGGACAGTGTATGACAACTCGCGGTATTCAAATGACGGGACCAATAACGGAGCGACACCTATTGAAGGGAAAATAGGGAGTGCTTTATATTTCGATAACAATGATTGGACAACTCACAGTGATGCTGATGCTCTTGATGTAGGAACGTCCGATTTTAGTATTAGTTTGTGGCTCAAATCAGATTTTTCGAGTTACCCAACAGACATTAACAATGGAGGGGGCGAAGGTTTTCTACAAAAAAAGACAGGGGGTTATCCTTTTTGTACAGTTGAAGAGGGTTATATTCTCTTCGCGCAAGATACAAACTTTCGTTTCTGGCTCGCAAATGGAGAAGGAAGTTGTCCTGTACAACTGTCTGTGGCAGCAAACACATATATCTATGATCAAGCGTGGCATCACGTGGTAATCACGATAGACAGAGATGGAAGTGCCATTATGTATATAGATAATGTTGCCAGAAATACAGATGCAGTCGTAAATGACAATAATGATATTTCAAATGGAAGCGGTTTAAATTTGGGAAGAATGCATTCTATCGGATTTTCTGACAAATATTTCAATGGAATATTAGATGAAGTCCGCATCTACAACCATGTGCTGACGACCGATGAAATCACCACTCTCTACAATGAAGGCACAAACCAAGGAACAGTAGTGCTCAATTCTCATGCTGATCCTGATGAAGGACTTGTTGGGTGGTGGCCGTTGTCATCTGGTACCCATCAGCCGAGAGATCTGCTCTCTAGTGCAGGAGACTTTGAATCTTGGACAGCGGGAGTACCAGATGGATGGACTGATGTGCAAGAAGCAGCAAATTCTACTATTACACAAGATATGGATAACGCCCGTTCGGGCGTTTCTTCATTAAGCATTACGGTAGATGGATCTAGCAATGCCGCAGGAGTAAGAAAATCAGGTTTGACGTTTGCGCCTGGGAAAGATTATCGAATTACACTCTGGGCAAAACGAACAACAGCCAATGGAGGGTTTTATATTCGGACGCATTTTGATGATAATACTGGTTCTTTGAATTATAATAATACGCTTACAAACGTAGGAGCTACATGGCAAAAATATACGTTTAATTTTACTGCCGGAGCCAATGATAACGGTCTCTCATTTTGGAGACATGCTAGCTATCAAAATACAGTCACGCTGATTGATGATGTGCGAATTTATGACTTGGATGGAGGATTGGTGCAGGATTTATCGACTGGTGGGAATGCAGGAACGATCACACCTGGCTCAAGTTCTGGATTTGTGGCAGATTCTCATGGGAATTCTGGCGAGGCGTATGATTTTGACGGAGCAGATACCACTATTCCTACTACTTTAACTTCCAATGACGATTTCTTAAATGGCTTTACTATTAGCGCTTGGATTAAGGCAGAGAGTGCTGGAGAAGGTGGTAATGGCAGGGTGGTTGATAAAGCAGAATCCAACATTGCAATTAATGGATTTCGTTATTATCTAGAATCCTCTCAAGTTTATTTTGGTATAAATGAAGGTGCAACTATTGGTTCTGGTGCGAATACTGTTCCATCCAATGTTTGGAATCATATTCTTGTTACGGTCGCTTCTGATGCTACTATTACACATTACATCAACGGTGCTCAGTCAGGGCTACCGTCAACAACAAATGTATTATCAGGTATCACAACGGCAAACTCTCTAACCATTGGAAACTTCGCAGGTGCGGCAAGCAGAACTTTCGACGGTAGTATTTCTGATGTCAGAATTTACAACCGCGTCCTCTCTCCCACAGAAATCACGGAACTCTACAACTCTTACAGTCCCCGAATGAAGTCCAGTTCTCACACGAAAGGACTTGCAGGGCATTGGCCGTTAACACTCGGTGAGTCCAATGGCAGTACAGTAAAAGATCTCGGGTCCGGAGATAATGATGGAACCGCGAGCAATGTAACCATCGGAGGAAGAATGTCGGATTTTAACGGCACGACGAGTAGTATTGATCTCGGAAGCGATGTCATTGGTACGGGAGCCGACACGATTTCTGCGTGGATTAATTTAGACAGCTTGGGGGAAAATAGTGGCGGACGAATTGTGGATAATGGAAAAACATTTTTTTATCTTTCGAATGCTCCAGATACAAATTCATTAGCATTTCGTTCTGACGGAACCAATTATGCGCTTGCGGCGGCAGAAGCCGTCAGCTTAAACCAATGGATTCATGTGACGGCGACACGCGATGCATCAGGAGTTGCCAACATTTATGTAAATGGAGTACTTTCTGGAGATGCGGATCAGGATTCTGGGACGCCGACTGCGGGAGACAATAATGTCTTCATTGGAAACAATTCCGCTGGAGACAGAACTATGGCTGGAAAAATCGCCGATGTGAAGCACTGGGATCGGGAGTTATCTGCCACCGAAGTTCTGCAACTCTATGAGCAAGGACGACCAAAATCCGAGAGCAACTATGCGGCAAATTTCAATGGTTCATCTCAGTACTTCACTTTGGCAGATTCGGGTTCTGCGGGATCGGCGGAAGATTTTGATCTGAATGATGATGACTTCATGATTGAGATGTGGGTGCAGGGACAGGGGGCTGGACAGATAATCAGTAAAAAAGGACCTCAAGACGACGGATATGACCTCAATCCTCACTCAGGACTTGCAAATTACATTATAACGATAGATGGAGATACCGATGATTCTCAATCTGTTGGAGCTGGTTCGGCATATTCTGACACTGGTTGGAAACACTTGGTGATTATTGGGGATAGGGATCAAAACACAGGCGCTAAACTCTATTTTAACGGAACATCTGTTTTACAGAGTTCGGGTTTTGCCAGTGTGGGGAGCGTTGCCAATGCTTACCAGCTTGCTTTTGGAAGACGCGCGGATGCCGCGGCGGGATATTGGAATGGAAAACTCGCTCATGCACGCATTTATAAATTCGGAGAAGGCGGCATGCCGTCAAACATTGTGAGTTTATTGCAGAGCAATGCCACGGAAATGGGAAAAATTGATCCCGAACTTGCTCCTTATTTGGTCGATGGTTGGGACTTTAACGGCGATGGGTTTGCACTCAAAGACTCTCGTCATGATTTGACGAATAACGGGAGTACGCCGTTTGTGAAGGTGAGGTGATTCACCCCGTGAAACAAGTTTTAAATTGAATTCAATGTACTATGTCTATGTACTGCAAAGCGAAAAAGATGGAAAAAACTACACTGGTTTTACTCACAATTTAAAACAACGATTTGAAGAGCATCAGCGTGGAAGAGTAGAATCAACAAAAGAGAGACGACCATTGAAAATAATCTATTATGAAGCCAGCACTGACCAAGCTGATGCGCTCCATCGCAAAAAATATCTCAAAACTGCCCATGGAAAAAGATATTTACGACAGCGTCTCAAATCGTATTTCATGGGGTAAATGATTAATGAGTAATGAGTAATGATTAACCCCAGTGAAATAGTCCCGACAAGTCGGGATTTCACGGGGCAGGTGAAGAAGGGAGAATGAAGAATAAAAATGCTTTTTTGTCTTCCTGAGCGACCCTGAGCGTAGCCGAAGGGGAGTCGAAGGATCTTCGATATATAGCTAGTTCAATATAAAAAGTCATAAAATTAAACATAAGAAAAAAGTTCAAAAGGATTACAACGAAATTCACGTCTGATTGCCTTGGCTTGAGCCCATTTTTTCTCAATAGGATTAAGATCAGGACTGTAAGG
>JAIPGU010000029.1 GCA_021735575.1 Candidatus Altimarinota bacterium
GCTCACGAAGTCCCGACTTGTCGGGACGAAGTAAGCGCAATCATCGACGACGAAAGACCTCTATGTGAGGAAAGAGGAGCGATCACGGAGTAAGACGAAGTTCGCCACGGCGAACGAGTCCAACGAAGTGATCCAAAAATTGTTCTTTCAAGGGATTTCCCCAAAAAATCGTAGATTTTCCTCCGAACATGGGGTAGCTGAGGACGAATAGGGATTTCGAGTGTAACGAGAAATCGCGTCAATAAGGACGAAGACCTCCATGTGAGGAAAGAGGAGCGATCACGGAGTAAGACGAAGTTCGCCGCGGCGAACGAGTCCAACGAAGTGATCCAGCGACGATGCGCCGGGGTGGCGGAATTGGTAGACGCGCACGACTCAAAATCGTGTGGAGCAATCCGTGAGGGTTCGATTCCCTCCCTCGGCACCAGAGCAAGAAATTGGAGGGCTTGTCCCTCCAATTTCTTGCTCTCTGCTCTTTGGAAGAGAACCCGAGCTAGGGTTCGCACTGCAAAGAAGCGAAGCGACTATTGCAGTGTTTTCGACCGCACAGTCCCACCGAAGGTGGGACGAGCACGTGAGAATTTCCCTCACACTTCTTATAATTTAAAAAAAGAAGATAAAAAAAGAGGGGCTTGTCCCTCCAATTTCTTGCTCTCTGCTCTTTGAGAAGAAAGAGAGTCGGGTTGGAGAAAATATGTCATATTGAGGAGTCCCGCAAACGCGGGATGACCGAGATCTTCTGCTTCATGTGTTTTTAAATGCTTATTCGGAAGATCCTTCTCGTTTTGTTTCACAAAACGCTCAGGAAGACGAAATATATCGGGGAAAAAACTTTTTGGGGAGAGGAAGCATGACGAAGTAAGCGCAGTTCCGAATGAAATGAGGAACAAGCTCACGAAGTGATCCAAAAATTGTTCTTTTAGGAGATTCCCCAAAAAATCGTAGATTTTCCTCCGAACATGGGGTAGCTGAGGACGAATAGGGATTTCGAGTGTAACGAAAAATCGCGTCAATAAGGACGAAGACCTCCATGTGAGGAAAGAGGAGCGATCACGGAGTAAAGCGAATTCGCCGAAGGGGAATGAAGCTCACGAAGTGATCCAGCGACGACGCTGAAGTGGCGGAATTGGTAGACGCGCACGTTTCAGGGGCGTGTGTCTTCGGACGTGAGGGTTCGAGTCCCTCCTTCAGCACCAAAGTAGAAAAGTGGAGAGCTTGTCTCTTCAGTTTTCTACTTTTTTTCTAGGACGAGAACCCTAAAAATGGGTTCGCCCTGCAAATGACCCTGAGCGAAGTCGAAGGGGAATATTGCAGGGTTTTCGACCTCGGAGTGAACGAAGTGAACGAGAATGTAAGAATGTCCCTCCTTCAGCACCAGCATTTGTTTGCGACAAATGAAGTACAAACAGACTTACTTCTGTTCGAACGCAAGTTGCGACTCGGCAGGGGGGAGACAAAAACCGCTCTCATAATTTCCTTTTTTCCCCGCTTACAACAAGGGGTTTAAACCCCTTGTTATCAAATTTATAATCCAACAATTCCCCCGTTTTATATAGCATTCTGAGCTCCATTTTCTCCGGTTTCTATAGGAGTATTTGGTCGTGATTGTTCCGGTTTTGGAAATACAAATTTTGGTTCGTTGTAGGGCACATGCGCCGCTTGGAGTATGTTTTTATCGTAAGAATCAAGTGTCAGAGTTCGCATTGGAAACGGTATGGTAATACCTGCCGAGTCATAATCGCATTTTAACTGTTGCATTACTTCCGATTGGATTCGAGGCCAAGGAGCATTCGATTCTACCCAGAAACGAACTTCAAGTGTGATGGCCGAATCTCCGAATTCTGTGACAAGTACTGCTGTTTTGGGTTCGGGTACTATTTTTTTATGACTTGTAACCGACTTCATAGTCAGTGATACCGTTTCTTCCAAGGGAGTATTGTAGTGAACTCCTACTTGAAAGGCGATACGACGAAAAGAATTGATGGAATAATTCTGAATAACCGATGTCAAAAGTTCAGCATTCGGAATGATATGAACGGTTCCATCGAATGCCTGTATTTGTGTTGTTCTGGTTTCAATTTCTATAATCTTTCCAACAATTCCATTGATTTTTACAACATCTCCGATATGAAATTTCTTTTGTGTCAGAATCACCACTCCGGCGATAAAATTGGCCAACAGATCCTTGAACGCGAATCCAATTCCCAATCCCAAAAATCCGATCAAAGTGGCGATGTTAATACCAACGATGCCGAATGAAACGATGGTCCCGAGCATAACAATAGCAAACCACACCGATCGTTCTATCAAAATGATCACTTCTCGATTCAGCTCATGTTGTGCTTTTTGTGATACTCGGAAAGAGACGATTTTTTTTATAGCTGCCGCCAAAATAAAGGAGGCAAAAAACACCACTCCTGCTACAATCCAGAGGGGAATGGCTGCCAAGAAATCTCCAAAAAATTGGGTCAATCCGCTTGTTGTTTCTTCACGAGCGGTTGCTATCTGAGCGAAAGCGGTTGGAATAAACCAAGTCATGAGGGAAATAAAGGAAGTCTATCTCCTTATTATACCATGGGAAAGTGAGAGACGCAAGCGATTCCGAGATTGTTTTCTCAGTGTTGCGCAATGAAAATTATCGTGTTCGTTCCTCCAAAAGGGCCTCTCCCGAAAGATTCCCGAGAGAACTATCTCGGTATACTTTTCGAAGTTGTACTCCCTCTCGAGCATTTTTCCGCTTTGCCAATTTTGGTTTTGTTAGATGCTCAAGGGATTTCCAAACTCGTTCACCAGTCGGCACTGCTTTTACAGGACGTCGGTTAAAAAAACTGTCAGCCGGAGAAAGGAGACTTTCCCGATCCATGATGGTAGAGGTTTCCCACTGAGGTCTTTGATATCCTCGTTCATCCCACCGTTCTTGTAATTCTTGCAGTTTTGTAATTCCATCTGACAATCCAGGCTGTCTTTCTGCATTGAGGGTTCGAAATCGTTCGTATGTTTGGTTGTTGCCAAAGTTTGGCATCGTTGACCCGCGAAGATCAAAAAACGAAGTTCCTTGGTTTTCGCTCAGTCGTCTGTTTGCATCTCCTTTTCGTTTTGTGTAATAGCTTCTCCCTACAAACCGAGGTTCGGTTCCAGTCTGTTGTTCTGCCTCAGATTCGAGTTGTTCTTGAGCAGCTTCTTCAACTTGTTCCCACTGCTGTTGCCAACGTCTTTTTTGAATTTCGTCCATTGTCAGTCCAAATTTGGGAGGTTTTACCAAGTCGCAGGAAGAAACAATCTTCCATCCATCAGGAACATCACAAGGGGTAGGGAACACTTCACACACTCCTCTGGTGTTCACGGCAGGAGTAAGCACCTGAATACACAAGGAAGATTCGGGTGAGAAATCAGCAGCAAATGCCGAAGGAATGAAGAATGTTGATACCAGGAACAAAACTTTTTTCATGAGAATAGGGATTCTTAAGATGTATTAATGGCAATTTGTACGTCCGAGTTTTTCACAAATAATTTGTCGAAGAGACTTTCCCGTACTCTTTGTTGTGTTGGTGAGGATAGGAGGAGAGACTCTTGTTGTTTGCTGATTAGTTACGGAAGAAGCGTTGCTTGTTGATGATGAACGAAACTGTTGTAATCGTTGTTCCCATCGCTCTAGTTCTTCCTGCAGGGATTGTATTTTTGAGAGTACCTGTGCACGTGTATAACCATTTATCGTCGCAGTACTTGAAGAAGAGCTAGATGTATTGGTAGTAGTGGATGGAGAAGTTGTGTTGGAGGAAGTAGTTGGAGTAGAGGTAGAAGTATTCGGAGTAGAATTATCAGAAGTGGAGGACGTTGTTGTATTGTCTGTTGTGGAGGTATTGGTACTTTCTCCTATCGTTACCACAGTATCAGGAAGTGTTATGATTCCCCTTCCAAGCAGACGGGTAAGACGTGATTGTTGATCACTGGTGAGTGGGGCAACAGTACTAAATTTTTCAAGCTCACTTCCTCCGAACTCTTGTACTTCACCAGCCGTTTCTTTCATAAAAAATCCTTTTGCATAATAGGTGGTGTTTGGTTCGAGCCCTTTTAACTGCATGCTCGTTACATTCTGTCCGGCTCTGGCTTTGATGACAGGATGAGCCAGAGATTCTTCTTTGGATACAATAATAAGAAATTTGTCAAAATCGTTATCGGACATGTTTTTGGGGCGAGACCAAAAAAAGTCCACTTGCTCGTCAAGCGGATTTTTTACACTCAATTTTCCAAAATTGAATGCATCGTTATTGGCGCTATCAGCAATAACGGGATCGTTTGGTTCGATTGTTTCAGGATCTCCTTTTAGTTCATCCCCTACGGAAGCGACCTGAAACTTAAGAAGCTTTGATCCATTCGTAAGGGTTATATCTCTTCCTTCTTTTACGTAGGTATAAATCCTCAGGTAGTAGTATTCATTGCGATTGAAGAGCGCCGGCCAAAATAAAGAGAGAGAAGATTCAGTATCTTGCACAAAAAGTAATTTTTCTGTCGTATCAATATTGCGCATTTTGCTCTCATTCGAACTGATTTGAAGAGCGTATCCATCGGTATTATAAAGGATTTGATCGGCAAGAGGGGTCCATTCGACAAGCGCATATTTTCCCGCCAGAGATACTTTCAATCCCTGTATCATTTCTGCAGAAGCTGATTTCTGAGGGAGCAATCCAAAAACGATTCCTCCTATAAAGATGCCAAAAAGAAGCCGTTTCATTGTGTGTTTTTTTTAGAGTGGCAAACCCAAAAGGGAAGCAGTGGGAATTTTAATCCCTCTCACTTTTACGTCAAGGAAACCTTGAGAAATGAAAGAACCCAAGTCCCTCCGGTGTTTGATATGGGGAAATGGTACCCAATAACATTCTTCCTGATTTCTCAGTGTTTTCTTGGACTTAGCTTGCCGAGGGAACAGCTGTTTCTGGCTCACTTTCTTCAAGCCATCGTATTTTGTTTAAAGGCCAAATGACAAATTCGGCTCGTCCTTGAATATTTCCTTTGGGAACAAATGGTGTATGAGATCCATCGCATCCGGAGGAAGAGAAACATTGCCTTGCATCCAGGCTTTCGGCTCTATTGTCTCCGAACAAGAGATAATGTCCTTCTGGGACTTGAAAAACAGAACGTTTATAGGTCATGGTTCGTCCTTGATTGCGCGCGGATAAGTATGGTTCATCTATCCGGACGTCATCATTTGTTTCATTTGTAAGAAATATTTTTCCGTTTTTTACTTCTACCATATCTCCTGGAACACCAATAATGCGTTTTATATAAAAAATTTTCTTGTGTGGTGGATGAAATACCACGACTTCCCCGCGCTCGGGAGTACGAAAAAAATTGTATAAAAATTCGTTCACAAAAATAAATTCCCCCTTCCCCGAATAACATTCATCGTCGATCATGTTCAGTGTCGGACACATAGACGGTCCAGAAACTCGGAAAAATTGAAAAATATAAAATCGTATGAATAGCACGATACCGATAAGCAATAGAGCTTCAAGCAAGAAACTCCCCCAACTTTGATCCTTATCCTTTATCATGAGAAAAATTTTGTAATTTTTAAACAAATCCGAAGGCTTCAATTTTTAATGCTTTTTTAAGAACTTTATTAAAAATTGGAGAGAATGATGATGCTTGAAATCTACAAAGTTAAGAATCATTTTTTGGGATTCTCGGGAAGAGTGTACTTGAATTTTTTTTTTGTTACAATCTTTTTCAGATGGAGATCAATCGTATTATCAATCTTCGCCGCCTTGGGTTTCGTGAATTTTTGGAGGATGATGAAGGAATTGTACGTGCCTTTCGTACTCCTTTTATTTTTGCACTCAATAGAATGGTTTTTCGTGCAGTGCTCTGGGGGGGGATTTCGACGGCACTCTGGTTTTTTTTACCGGAGAAATATGCCATTGTGTGGGCGATGGCGGGAGTATTTGCCGTGTATAAAGTTTTTTCGGTTTTTGCTCGTTGGTATGTGAATGCTGCGCTTATGACAACTGAGAGTCTTGTGTTCATAGACTGGCCTAAATTTTTTACGCGAAAATCAACTCGTTTGGATTTTTGGGATATTGACGAGATAGAAGTGGAACGTGTAGGAGTGGCATCATTTCTGTATAATTATGGGACGCTTCGATTCCAGAAATACGGAGGGGAGCTTCATGCGGTGCATAAAATATATCGCCCCGGACGTGTGGCAAAGATAATTGAGAAATATCGAGAACAGTTTCTGGATGCGAAAAATTTCACGGAAGAATCGGCCCTCAAAGACCTTCTTTCCAACATGGTGCAAACTCATGTGCGTTCGCACGGACAGCCAGAAAGAGAAGGGGGGCAAGAACAAGGCAGAAAGAGCCAGGGGCAAGAAAAAAAAGAAAAAAAGAAAGAGCCATTTCTAAAAAAAGTATTTAAGGCTGATGAAATGTCGATTGAAGTGGAAAAAGAAATGGACGATGAGGGGGGATTTGAGATGGATTTGGACGAGAAATAGAAATGTATACTGGGAGTATACAAAATAATTACAAATTACGAATTACGAATGACATTTTTTTCATTCGTCATTTTTCATTTGTAATTCGTAATTGATTCTACCATCCCAAACTCCCCCCTTGTTGGTATTCCGTGACGCGTGACTCAAAGAAGTTTTTTTCCTTCGCGAGATCGATCACTTCGCTCATCCATGGGAATGGGTTTTTTGCGTTGTATTGTACTGGTAGTCCTATAGATTCGAGACGTCTATCGGCGATGTGGGCGACGTATTCATTGACGACATCAGCGCGCAGTCCCAGAATTCCTCGGGGGAGAGAATCGACGGCGTATTTTTGCTCCAGATCAACTGATTTTTTGATGGCGTCGATAAGAGACTGTTTGAATTCATCCGTCCAGATTTCAGGGTTTTCCTCTTTGATGGTGTTGATGAGATCAACTCCAAAGGCAAGATGTATAGATTCGTCTCTTAGAATGTATTGAAACTGTTCTCCTACACCGATCATTTTATGATTGCGAAGCATGGAAAGCATCATGGCAAATCCTGCATAAAAGAATATACCTTCCATGATGACGTAAAATCCGACCAAATCGAACACGAATTGTTGCATATCTTTTGTGTTTCTGATTTGAAAATTTGGATCAAGAAGTGATTTAGTGATATCCACGACAAATTGATCTTTGTCCTCAATACTTGGAATGGTAAGGTACATATTGTAAATCTCATCCGGATCCAGTGATAGAGAGTCACAACAATAAATAAATGTGTCGGTGTGGATCGCTTCTTCAAACGCTTGCCTGAGAAGATACTGTCTGCATTCGGGATTCGTTACATGCTTATAAATGGTGAGTACAATGTTGTTTGCGGTGAGGCTTTCGGCGGTTGAAAAAAATCCGAGATTCCACAACACCATGCGACGTTCGTCTTCGGAGAGTCCGTCCTTTGATTTCCAAAGTTCGACATCCGATGCCATAGGCACTTCTTCGGGAGTCCAGTTATTAGCCACGCCCTGTTTGTAATAATTTCTTGCCCATTTATACGTGATAGGCAGAATTTTATTGGGATCAGTGGCAGAGTTGCCAAGCACGCTTTTCTTTTTTGTCGTGTCTTTGGAGTTACCGAGTGTTCCTAAAGTAACTCCGAGTCCGGCATCTTGGGGGTTTGTCATGAGAAAAAAATTACGAATTAAAAATTACGAATGACGAATGGAAAATACAGAGGAAAAATTCCCTTTCCTTCTTCGCTCAAGTGAAGAATCTCTTCCCCCTTTTCAAAATGGGGATAAGAGGGGGATTTCATTTGTAATTTGTAATTCGTCATTTGTAATTGATTGTATTATTGGCATGCTTCACAATCAGGACCGTTCAGAATAGAGCACACGACTTTTTCGGCTTCCGTGTAGTCTTTTGATCCTTTGTCATTGTGTTGAGAAATTTTTTGATCTTTTAAATCTACCGTTGACTTCTGAATTTGCGTGGCGGCAAGTGTTCGGAGATAGTAGGTGGTTTTGAGTCCCAGTCTCCAAGAAAGCTGATAAATATCGCTAATATCCCGCCCACTGTTTCCACGGTAAAAAATATTGGTGGATTGAGCTTGATCAATCCATTTTCCGCGGACAGAGGCATGACGAAGAATCCATTCAGTAGGAATTTCGAATACTTCCTTGTATTTGTTTTTTATCTCTTGTGGAATTTCATCCATTTCTTGAACTGATCCATCATGGGCTTTAAGTTTTTTGATCATCGCTTCATTCCAGAGGTTTTTTGCTTTTAGGTCTTCGACGAGGTGATTATTGATGACGGTGAATTCTCCTCCCATATTAGATTTAACGTAGAGGTTTTTATAAATAGGTTCGGTACATGGGACGCATCCAGCGATATTAGCAATGGTGGCAGTGGGAGCAATTGCCATACAGTTGGAGTTTCGCATACCATTTTTTTTGATTGATTCTCGCACGGGACTCCAATCCATATGTGTATCACGATTGCATTCAATTTTTTCACCTCGTTCTTGTTCGACTATGTCGAGTGTATCGACGGGAAGGATGCCACGATCCCATTTTGATCCCTTATAACTTTCATATGCACCTCGTTCTTTTGCTAGCAACGAACTATTTAGAATAGCATTGTAAGAAATGAATTCCATGACGCGATCGCTGAAGATAACAGCTTTTTCGGAGTCGAAGTTAATATCGGACATATAGAGGGCATCCATAAGTCCCATGAGTCCCAGACCAACCGGACGGTGGAGCATGTTAGAATTTTTTGTTTCAGCGGTCGGATAGAGGTTTATTCCAATGACGTTGTCCAGCATTCGCATGGCAGTTTTAATTGTGTCAGCCAAAAGTTTGTGATCCATTCCTTGTAGAAACGAGCTCGAGCTTGTTTCTGTATTTTGAACATGTTTCGCCAGATTGATAGAACCTAAGTTACATACTGCTGTTTCTTCTCGAGAATTGTTCAGTGTAATTTCGGTACAGAGGTTAGAGTTGTGCACGACTCCCACATGGTCTTGGGGTGACCGGTGGTTGCATGGATCTTTAAATGTAATCCATGGATGACCTGTTTCATAGAGCATGGTTACCATTTTCCGCCAGAGCCCGGTGGCTGGAATTTGCTTAAATATTTTTAGCTTTCCAGCTTCTCCAAGAGCTTCGTACTCTTCGTACTTTTCTTCAAATGCTTTTCCATACAAATCATGTAGCTCTGGTACCTCATCGGGAGAAAAGAGGGTCCATTTTTCATTTTTTTGAAGGCGTTTCATAAACAAATCCGGAATCCAGTTAGCAGTGTTCATATCGTGCGTACGTCGTCGTTCGTCTCCGGTGTTTCTGCGTAATTCTAGAAATTCTTCAATGTCAAAATGCCACGTTTCAAGATACGCAACGACCGCGCCTTTTCGTTTCCCACCTTGGTTGACAGCAACAGCGGTATCGTTGGCAATTTTCAGAAAAGGAATTACTCCTTGACTGCGACCATTGGTTCCATGAATTCGAGCACCAGTGGAACGAATACTGGTCCAGTCATTTCCGATTCCCCCCGCCCATTTAGAAAGTTGTGCGTTGTCTCCAATGACTTTGAAAATGTGCTTCAGATCATCTTTGACGGTGGAAAGATAGCAACTGGAAAGTTGGGAATGTGTTGTTCCGGTATTGAAAAGTGTCGGAGTGGAACTGACGAAGCGAAGAGAAGAAAGAACTTCATAAAATTCGATAGCGCGCATTTCACGGTGCTCTTTTTTTTCTGCGAGTGCTAATCCCATAGCGACACGCATCCAAAAATGTTGGGGCGCTTCGATGCGTTTCTCTTCGACATGAATGAAATATCGATCGTAGAGTGTTTGCAAACCTAAATACGCTAGATCGTGATCTCGTTCTGGTCTCATGGCTTCTGTGAGTTTTTTGAAGTCGAATGTGAGCAATTCAGAATTAATGCGTCCAACCTCAGCGCCTCGCGCTAAATTTTTCTTGAAAGATTTTTTGTAAAGAGTTTCAAAGTTCGTTTCATTAAATTTTTCAGCAAACACTTCTCTGTAAATTGCCTCCAAAAGAAGTCCCGCTCCAAAAAAAGAATACTGTGGATCACGTTCGATAAAACTTTTGGCGCTGAGCACAAGTGCTTTGGAAATATCCTTGGTCTCGATTCCTTCGAAGACATTTTTCTTTATGTCGTTCAAGATGAGTTGGGTGTCCACTTCGGGATACTTAGCTCCTACGCGTTTCAGTACCTGTCTTATTTTTTCGAGCCGAAACGGTTCGGACCGACCGTTTGATTTCGTGACGCGAAGCTGTTGTGATTCTAGCTTTTGAAGCTGTTGCAGTCGCTGTTCGGCGCGTAATTTTTCACGTTCTCCTCGGTAAAGGATATATCGTTTTGCTACTTCGAAACTTCCTGATTCCACCAAGCGTCGTTCTACAATATCTTGAATATCTTCCACGCCCGGAATACTTTCTTCGCCATCAAACATATCGTTCAGCTCAAGGGCTATTTCCCGTGTCAGACTTTCGGAATCAACCTTCACATCGGTTGCTTCACTTGCTTTTTCAATGGCAATGCGAATCCGATTTTGATCGAATTCAACAATTTGCCCGCTACGTTTCCGAATTTTGAGGAGAGTCATGTGAATCAATTACGAATTAAAAATTACGAATGACGAATGAAGGGAAATCCCCCTGAATTCTCGCCGTGGCGGGGAATTCTTCCCCCTTTTTCAAAGGAGGAGGGAATTGTTGAACATATTTTTTGTTCAATCTATTGGGGGACACGAAACCGAGGACGGTTTGTTTCCAAAAGGTTTTTTTCTCTGTGTTTATTTTTTGGAACCGTTCTCGGAGAGCACCTACTAGATCTTGTATGTATACTACAGCTAGTAGGTTAACATACTATATCTAGTGTGCTCGGTACATTGTAAGGTACTAGATTTAGTATGGTCAAGAAAAATATTAGAAAACCCCTTGCGAGAAAAATAAGAAGTTTTTTTGTGTTATTTTTCCAAAATTTTCAAGATTGATTATGCTGTGTGTGAATGGAATTTTTACAGAGTATATTTCTTGGATCGTTGCAAGGATTCACCGAATTTCTCCCGATTTCCTCTAGCGGACATTTGTACGTGGCGGAAACTTTTTTGGGACTGAAGCCCGATTTGAATTTTGAAATTCTTTTGCACGCAGCGAGTTTATTGGCGGTAGCGGTCTTTTTTTGGCGAGATATTGGGAATATTTTGAGGGACGTGTTTTTGGGCGGGGAGGGAAGAGCGTTGGGATGGAAAATTATTGTTGCTACGCTGTTTACAGTGCCAGTGGCATTGCTCTTGCAATCAAGATTCGAACTTTTAATTACTTTTAGAAGAGTAGGAATAGCTCTCATTGCAACGGGAATATTAGTTTTTTTAGCGGAAAAATTGCGTCCCCAACAGAACCGGAATTTTGACTGGAAGTTTGTCGGTCTTCTGGGAGTGGTGCAGGGACTGGCGGTGTTGCCAGGGCTATCTCGTTCAGGGCTGACAATTGCGCTTCTCATCCTTTTGGGAATTGAACGGCGAAAGGCGTTGGAAATTTCTTTTTTATTGGCGATTCCGACTATTTTGGGAGCGTTTGTCTTTTCTCTACGCGATACAAGGGGGATCTCCTTTGGAGTTCAAGAGGGGATAGCATTTATAGTTTCATTTCTCGTGGCGCTTGCGGCCATTAGATGGATGATGAAGTTGATTCAGAAAAACTGGATTTGGTTTGCACCGTATTGTATAGGTGCGGGAGTGTTTGTTTTATTTTTCTCCTTATGAAAGTAGTACTTGCATCTAGTTCGGAAAACAGACGTGCACTTTTTGAAAAGCTCGGTATTGCGTTTGAACAGATGAGCCCTGAGTTCGAAGAGATAATTACCGAACACGAGCCGCCCCATGATCAGATACAGACATTTGCCCTCGAAAAAGCGAAATCTGTTTTCCACAAATATTCCACACTTGATGATGTATTGGTCATGGGATTTGATTCTATGATTGAGTTGGATGGTGCGTCCATCGGAAAACCAAATACGAAGAAGCAGGCGCTTGAGATGATTCAAAAGTTTGTCGGACGGACGCATGAGATTTCAACCGGCGTGGCATGTGTGGGAAATTGGAAAGGGAAATACTTTGAGGAAGTTGCTCTTGAAACGACAACAGTGCATTTTCGTAAAGACGTGACGAATTGCCAGATTAAAAAATTTCTTGAATTTGGCGACTGGAAAGGCAAATGCGGAGCGTATTCGATTCTTGGGACTGGAATTTTCCTAATGGAGTCTTACGTGGGGGATTTTCAGAATATTATCGGGGTGCCGGTGTTGAAATTGGGGAAAATGGTGCGGGAGGTGACGGGGAAATCACCGCTTTTTCTTTTTTCAAAAAAAGAAAAAGCGCTTGAATGAAGAATGAAGAATTAAAAATTAAGAATGAAAATGCTAAATACTAATAACTAATAACTAATAACTCCCCCCATGTCCTTCCAACCCGCCAAAGACTTTCTTCTTACCGCCGCGCAGAAATACGGTTTGCGTCGACAAGCGCGCGGAGGGTTGGTGTGTGAGCGGGTGAAGCAGATTTTTCAACAACATTATTCAGAATTTGCGGATAATTGGATTCCTGCGAAATTCGAAGAAGGGAATTTGTTTATCGAAGTAACAGATTCTGCCGCCAGTTCAGCGCTTTTTTTGCGAACGATGGAATTGGGAGATATGTTCGAGCGCGATGAAGCATTGAGGGAGGTGCAGGATGTGAGGATTGTGAGAAAATCAGTAACGTCTGTTGAGAACGAATAAAGCGAAACTCAAAGTGTCGATGGAATTGATTTCCTTGCAAAAGGAGGAACCAGAAAATTTGAAAAGTATTATTGACAATTCCACCGTTTTAGTATATCTTTTGTAAGATTTATCGAGTATTCAATTTCCCTATGGCTGATTTAGAGAAAAGAAACGTATTACTTGTTGAGGATGAAGTTCCTGTGGCCGAGACTATGGCTGAGTTGTTAGAAGCTCTTATGTCGGATACTTCGGTGAAAATAGTATCAACTTTAAAAGAGGCTTTGGATGTATCAGATGGGGATTATTCTCTTATCGTTGTGGACGGAAATTTTCCGAATGGGGATTTATCCAGTGAGGAGCTAGACTCTCTTCCGAAAGAAAAGCTCCAGGGGCAAAGGTTGATATAGCTAATTCAAAATAGTTTGTCATAATAAAAAGAAAGGTAGATAATAAGGGGGATGGCATATTCGATGGATTATCGGCAACGAGTATTTGAGATAAAGAATAGTGAAGATTTAACATATGAAGAAACAAGTAAT
>JAIPGU010000030.1 GCA_021735575.1 Candidatus Altimarinota bacterium
TTGGTTCGAAACGTTTCGGAGCATATGACACATATGCCTCCGACTGAGTACCCCATGCTCGTGGGAAAGTAAAGTAGGTCTCCACAACAATCCTTAAAATATAAACATCCGACACAAGGCCAGATTTTTATATTTTTAAAAAAAGCTTGATGTTGATGTCGACCTACTTTACCAGGACTATCTCCAAGTATCATCGGCGCTGGAGGACTTAACTTCTGAGTTCGGGATGGGATCAGGTGTACCCCCTCCGCTCCAGACATCAACACCAAACTTTTTTTGGTGTGAAACGTTTTCGGTGAAGAAATGAGTGTTCTCTATAAATTGCGCACCACGTGATAAACAAGATGATCTGAGTGAGCAAAAAAAATTCATTCGACCAATTAGTATTGTTCAGCTCAACGTATTGCTACGCTTACACTTACAACCTATCAACCTGGTAGTCTCCCAGGGGTCTTATCCCGCTCCTCGCTATGCTCGTTGCTCAAGTTTTTAGTTTTTAGTTCTTAGTTTTTAGAAAAAAGGATTTCTTTTAATAAAAAATTCCAATTACTAATGACTCATAACTAACGACTAATAACTAAAGTTCCAAACACAGTGAGGAACGGGAGAGGAATCTTATCTTAGGAGAGGCTTCCCGCTTAGATGCCTTCAGCGGTTATCCCGTCCGAACGTAGCTACCCGGCCATGCCGTTGACACGACAACCGGTACACCAGAGGTTCGTCCACTCCGGTCCTCTCGTACTAGGAGCGGCTTCCTTCAAATTCCTAAACGCACACGGAGGATAGAGACCGAACTGTCTCACGACGTTCTGAACCCAGCTCGCGTACCGCTTTAAATGGCGAACAGCCATACCCTTGGGAGGTGCTTCCCCCCCAGGATGCGATGAGCCGACATCGAGGTGCCGAACCAGGTCGTCGATGTGAACTCTTGGACCTGACTAGCCTGTTATCCCTAGGGTAACTTTTATCCGTTGAGCGATGCCCCACCCACGTGGTGACACCGGATCATTTTCACCGACTTTCGTCCCTGCTCGGCTTGTGTGCCTTGCAGTCAGGCTGGCTTATGCGAATACACGTCCAGATCGATTTCCATCCGATCTAAGCCAACCATTGCGCGCCTCCGTTACTTTTTAGGAGGCGACCGCCCCAGTCAAACTCCCCACCAATCACTGTCCCCAGACCGGATTACGGCCAAGGTAAGAATTTTCACATGCCAAGGGTGGTATCTCACCAATGCCTCCATGACGACCAAAGTCGCCACTTCAAAGGCTCCCACCTATCCTGCGCATGACATATAAAAATCCAATGACAAGCTAGAGTAAAGCTCCATAGGGTCTTTTCGTCCTACCGTGTGTAAACGGCATTTTTACCGTTTCTGCAATTTCACCGAGTCCCAGCTTGAGACAGTTACCATATCATTACCCCATTCGTGCGGGTCAGAATTTACCTGACAAGGAATTTCGCTACCTTAGGACCGTTATAGTTACGGCCGGCGTTCACCAGGGCTTCGTTTCAGAGCTTGCACCCATCCACTTAACCTACTGGCACTGGCCAGGGGTCAGCCCGTATACATCCTCTTGCGAGTTAGCACGGACCTGTGTTTTTGCTAAACAGTTGCATGGCACCATTCGCTGCGCCCCAACCACACCTCGCTACGCTCGGGTGGTAATGTCAAATTTCAAATGTTAAATTTTAAAAGAAATTCTAATTTTTAATTTTTAAATTCCTTTTTTTAACATTTTACCTTTTACCTTTAACATTACACGCCGAATGCAATGAGGCGTGGTCGGGGAGTCCTTATCCCGAAGTTACGGACGCTATTTTGCCGAGTTCCTTAAGCTGAGTTATCTCGTACGTCTGAGTATGCTCTACCCACCCTCCAGTGTTGGTTTTCGGTACGGACACAGAAAAGTTAAGTTTAGACGCTTTTCTTGGCACCAGAATCACTATTTTGGCCCTGTATCGCTACAAAGCAAGTATGCATCACGACTTGCGAATTCCGACGGATTTGCCTATCGGAACGTAAGCTTATCGCTTGCCCCAGAATTCATTCACTGGAAATAGATTTTCCCGATGCGTCACGCCATCACACTTCCCTGCGGTGCAGGAATATTAACCTGCTGTCCATCGACTACGCTTTTCAGCCTCGCCTTAGGACCGACTAACCCGACCTTGACTGCCAGTGGATCGGAAACCTTGGGTGTTCGACGAAGAGGGTTTTCACCTCTTTAAAGTTACTTATGCCAACATTCTCACTTGTGATCGCTCCACCAGACCTCACGATCTAGCTTCACAGCTACACAACGCTCTTCTACCGCGACAATGCTCCGCATTGAAAACTCCAAACGCCAAGCACCAAATCTCAAACAATATCGAATGACCAAAACTCAAAATACAAAACAGAAAAGATTGTTTTGAATTTTGAAATTGGAATTTCTGATTTATTTGTTATTTGGAATTTGTTATTTGGAATTTGCAGTGCGGAGCACTGCCACCCGCGTCTTCGGTTATCACCTTTGCCCCGTTGAATTTTCGGCGCAAAATCATTCGACCAGTAAGCTATTACGCACTTTTTAAAAGGTGGCTGCTTCTAAGCCAACTTCCTGGCTGACTAAACAATTTCACATCCTTTACCACTCAGGTGATATTAGGGACCTTAGACGGCGGTCTGGGCTCTTTCCCTCGCGTCTACGGCACTTCGCTGTCGCAGACTGACTCCCCAGACATTCACGGACGTATTCGAAGTTTGCTAGGAGTCGGTACGGCTTTTTACCGCCCTTCCCCAAACAGAGCTCTACCCCATCCGCTAGTTACTGGAGGCTATACCTCAATATATTTCGAAGAGAACCAGCTATCTCCGTGTTCGATACGAATTTCTCTTCTAACCACAGGTCATCCAAAAGTTTTGCTGCACTTCCTGGTTCGGTCCTCCCCCAGTTGTTACACTGGGTTCAACCTGCCCATGGTTAGCTCACACGGTTTCGGGTCTAGTACATGAGACAATCGCCCTTTCAGACTCGCTTTCGCTATGGCTCCGGCTGAAACTGCCTTAACCTGCCCCATACAACTAACTCGTTGGCTCATTCTACAAAAGGCACGCGGTCAGGCGCTCCTCGCTTCGCTCGGGCTCAAGTTTTTAGTTCTTAGTTTTTAGTTTTTAGAAAAAAATCTAATTACTAATGACTAACGACTAACAACTAAAGTTCCGACCGAAGGGAGGAACACCCTCCCACTCTTTGAAAGTATACAATTTCACGTCTATTTCACTCCCCTACCCGGGGTTCTTTTCACCTTTCCCTCACGGTACTTGTTCACTATCGATCTGGTGTTCTTTTTAGCCTTGGAAGGTGGTCCTCCCAGATTCAAACCGGATTTCACGTGTCCGATCCTACTCAGGATACTTCTACCGCACAGAATGATTTTCGAATACACGGCTGTCACGTTCTATGGCGACTCTTTCCAAAGTCTTCTTCTAATCAAACGAGGCAGATATTGAAGTCCTACAACCCCAATCGCTCATCACTTCGTTCTTCGCTCTAATTACGAATTACAAATTTCAAATTACGATTTTTTTTCATTCGTTATTCGTCATTTCTAATTTTTAATTTGAGTTCTGAACGCAGTGAAGAACGATTGGTTTGGGCTTTTCCCGTTTCGCTCGTCACTACTCAGGGAATCTTTATTAATTTCTTTTTTCCGGCTACTGAGATATTTCAGTTCGCCGACTTTCCTCTCTGTGCTTAATGGATTTGGGCACAGAGTACCCGCTCCTCGCTACGCTCGGGCTCGAGTTTTTAGTTTTTAGTTCTTAGTTTTTAGAAAAAAGAATTTTTTAAAAAAATTCCAATTCACTAATGACTAATAACTAATGACTAACAACTACGTTCCAAACGCAGTGAGGAACGGGCGGGTTTCCCCATTCGGAAATCTTCGGATCATAGTGTGGTTGCTCACTCCCCGAAGCTTATCGCAAGCTCCAACGTCCTTCATCGGAAACACCAGTCAAGGGATCCGTTGTATACTCATATGTAACTTTTTTTGCTTTTTCCCTGTTAAAAACAGGGCTCAGACTTGTTCATCTTTCGATGCGCAAATTACAGAGAGTAAAGTCCAACATGGATGCTCCGCTTCGGGGCTATAATTCCGAAACACTGCTCCCATCCAGACTTTACCTTACACATTATATTTAATTTTCTTCACCGATAACGTAAAAGAACGTTTCAAACTTCACTCTCTCAAAGAGAGCCGAGCGATTGTATGAAATTAATCCCCGCTGTCAAATGATTTTTCAGTATTTCCTTAAGGATTTTAAGAAGAGATCACAAGCTCACAAGATTACGAGATGACGAGCTAAAAATGCGGGATATTTTAAAAAACTCTCACAAAATGTTATAATGCGAGTCGTCGAGCGAATTCCGAATAAATCATACTGCGTTTTGTACGATGAAGAGGAATTTGTGAAGACAATCCCGCATCGAAGTGCGGGACAGGCTCCGCAGGTATGTATTTTGTGAGAGTTTTTCCGAAATGAAAAAATTCGCTGTCATTGGCTTTCCCATCACCCATTCTAAATCCCCTGCGCTCCACAATGCTGGATTTCAAGAATTTCAGATAGAAGCCGAATTCGAGGCCATTGAAGTTCCGCCAGAAAATCTGGAATTATGGATCAAAAATGAGTTTCGCCCAAATTTCCAAGGAGCCGCTGTTACCATCCCGCACAAAGAAACCATCGGAAAATTCCTCGATCTGGAGTCGGAAGCCGCGAGCAAAATCGGTGCTGTCAACACGCTTTATTGGGAAAAGGGAAAACTTGCCGGCACCAACACCGACTGCATCGGAGCGCTCAAAGCCTTGCAAACGAGAGTTAATCCTTCTGGAAAAAAAGCACTTATTTTGGGTGCGGGAGGCGCAAGTCGGGCAATTATTTTTGCTCTCTGCATGGCGCAAGCAGACGTGTTTCTCTGGAATCGCACGAAAGAAAAAGCAGAGCGTCTCGCACAAGAATTTAAAATCTCTCACATTGATCTTCTCGAAAAAATTAATCCTGAAGACTTTGATATCATTATCAATACCACCTCCGTAGGGCTAAACGAAATGAAATCCGTACTTCCGGCATCATTCTGGAGTCCGCATCATACAGCGTTTGATATCGTGTACTCACCGCTAGAAACACAGTTTTTGCGGGATGCGCAGAATGCCGGAGCCCATGTTGTAACCGGCGACCACATGCTCGTCCATCAAGCCGTCGAACAATTCCGCATTTGGCATGGAGTGGATCTGGATCCTGACGTGATGAGCGAAGCATTTTTTGGGTAGACAACAAGATTACGAGACTACGAGATTACAAGTTTTTGTATACTGGGAGTATACTGGGAGTATACAAATTTAAGAATGGTAGCTGAAAAAAATGAAGTAGGAAAACTCTTCCTCTTCTCCTCCTCTCCCATTTTTCTCCAACAAGGGGTTTAAACCCCTTGTTGGGAAATCACTTTATTTTTTATCTCTTGATTCTTTCTTCTGCTTTTGTATACTGGGAGTATACAAACTTTCCCCATTTCTTATGGCAACCAAATGCTCGCTCGCGGATCTTCAGAAATCACTCGGACATCAAATCCAAGTGCTTCGTAAAGTGAAAAAAATGTCTCAGAGAGGCTTGGCTGAAAAAGCCGGAATCCACTTCACCTATGTCGGAAAAATCGAACACGGAGAGACAAATATGTCTCTGGAAACACTCAAAGGCATTGTCGACGCACTATCGGTAAAAATGTCCGACTTGTTTGAGAGGGTGGAAGGATAAACCACAAACTCACTTTCTCAAGTGACAAAACGGGCATATTCTGGTATAATCTCTTCCGACACGTGTTCTTTCGTGTACTTACTTTTTCCCAACGCTCCTGTAGTTCAATGGATAGAACAGGACCCTTCTAAGGTCAAAATCTAGGTTCGATTCCTAGCAGGAGTACCAAATTCGAAAAACGAGGAGTTTATCTCCCCAGTTTTTGGATTTTTAATACCTATGATAGAAGCGAACCGCCCACTCCGCTTTGCGGAGTGAGGTTCGTTGAAGCAAATGAGCGAAGCCCGAAAGGGCATAAGCGAATATTGTGTAACCTCGTTTCCCTGCTTTAGCAGGAAATAAGAGCTTCCTAGCAGGGACATCTATTACACCTTCTTCACTCTCACAGAAGACGGCATCAGTATGGCAAAAAGAATGTATCCCCAAAGCCACCAATTAGGATGAAAAGAGAATACTTGCATGTTGAGCATCAGAGAAGTGGCCAGTAAAAAAGACGTCAACGTCGTAGGAATTCCCCGATAATATCCATCTTTGGTCCCCACGACGGAAAAAATACTGAGCCGCAACGCTCCGGAAAGAATAAAGAGAACCAATACCACCAGCGTAAACGGGTGATTCATACCGGAAAAAAATCCGAATAACGCCACATTCACAATCGTATAAAAGTCCGCAAAACTATCGAGCGACGCCCCAAGTGTGTGTTCTGATTTTTGCAAACGCGCAATGCGACCATCCAAAGCATCCAGTATAATCTGGAGCAGAATCAATCCATAGGCTTGCAAAAATAGTCCCTGGAAAATAAAAAACGTCGCCAAAATCGAAAATAGCAAACCCAGCATTGTTACCACGTCTGCAAGAGTTAAGCGGATACCAGAAGGAAAATATCTCATGAAGGAATAGTGCAAAGTATACTCTCTCCAGAAGAAACACGATCTCCTACCTTCACCTGCACGTCACACTTACTTTTTGGAAGGAGCACTGCCATCTGAGAACCGAGCGTAATCATCCCAAACTTCTCGCCTTTTTTGAGTGATTGTCCTACTTCCACAAAACTCCTTGTCCGCCGTGCGAGAAATCCGGCAATCTGAATGACTTTTACCAAACCAATCTCTGACTCAATCAGAAATTCTTGTTTTTCATTTTTGAGCCCTGCTTCCAAGCTCATCACGGGTTCAAACGTGCCATCTACCTGAGTTATTTCCACAATGCTCCCATCTACTGGCATTTTATTGATATGCACATCAAACACGCTCATGAAAATATTAATCAAATAATACGGTTCTCCCGCATCGATTTGAGTTTCTATTTTTCCCAAGAAACCTTTCCGAATTTCAAGCGGCGTTTTGCCGTCCACCGTTTGAATAGAAATTACTTTTCCCGACGCTGGAGAAACGATATTATTCCCTTCTGGAACGCGGTTTTTGTTGTCCCGTAAAAACACAAATTTATAAAATACCCCCAAGATTATGCACAGCACCAAGAGAGCAAGAAAAAAAATCTTCATCGGATGCATACTAATAAAGTCTGGCATACTTCGGTAGTTTTTTTTCGAAAAAAAAGTAATATACACTCCGATTAAGCATGATCCAGTATTATTGGTTCCCCTTGTATCTCGCTCTCCCGTGCTTTGTAGCAAATATGGCACCGGTGATTACAAGTAAAATACACTGGTTACATATCCCCATAGATGCCGGTAAAACATGGCGAGGCAAGAGGATTTTTGGAGATCATAAAACAGTGCGTGGTTTTCTTGTTGGAATTCTTTTTGCCGTAATAATTGCACTCATTCAATGGCAACTCGCGCAAAAAAACATAATTCCCTTTCCGTATTTTTCTGATGTTCGCACGTTTTTATTATATGGATTTCTCTCCGGATTTGGTGCATTAGCAGGAGATGCGATAGAAAGTTTTGTTAAACGACAAATCGGTATCACAAGTGGCAATCCTTTTGTCCCTTTTGACCAAATTGATTACATCGTTGGATTTCTACTGAGTACGTCTTTTTTGATCCATTGGGACATCCCATCTATTATATTGCTCTTGACCGCAGGTCTTATCCTCAATCCACTCACCAACTTCATCGCTTACGCCCTGAAAATTAAAAATACCTACTGGTAAATGAGTAAAGATCAATATCTCATCATCTACAATGAGTGTTCTGGAGGAAAAAAACTCCGAGATCCGAAACAAGCTATAAAAAAGTTTTTCGAACGAGAGAAAATTCCTCATACATTTTGTTTCCTCTGCGCGCCACAGGAAAAAATAGACAATCTTGATATCCAAAAACGATACGACAACAACGAGTTTAACAAAATTCTCGTAGCCGGAGGAGATGGAACCTTGCGACGCACTATTGAATATCTATATAAAAACGATTGCCTCGTTCCGGTTGGTTTTTACCCGATAGGATCAGCAAATACATACGCCCGCATTCTCAATCTTCCCCTCCAACCGCAACAAATTCTCAAGAATCTTCTCAAACGGCGGCATCGCCATATGTCGCTCGGGCTTCTTAACAAAGAACATATTTTTCTCTGGGCGGCATGTTTTGGAAAAGTTGTTGAACCAACCCTTCAAGCAGAATCTCATGCCAAAGACCTCCTCGGAGGCATTGCCTATCTTCTCGCAACACTCAAATCTATTACGAAATTTCCTCACATACCGGTTTCTTACCACATTGATCAGGAAAAATCTCAAACAAACCAAGCCCACAGTGCACTTGTTCTCCTAAATGAAGGTGCCCGAATGTTTGTGCCCGTTTCTCAGAAATGGGATGGCGATTTAAAATTTTTTCTCCTGAAAAATGAGAACCTTCTCGGATTTATTCAGCTCCTTTGCCAGGCTTACATGCTCAAACAAGAACCCAAAAATGCTGACGTTCTCTCTGGACAATCTATTCTCATCAAAGGGGAATTTGAAAAAAAAATTCATCTCGACGGCGACACGATCGATGAACATACCGGCACGTATCACATAGAAGTGCTTGACGAAGTAGCGACGTTTTTGTGTTAAAAAATATTCCGTTTATATAATCGTTTATATAAACGATTATATAATCACTTTCCCAGGTTTTTTGTCATATACGTACTCCGAAGTTCATATCCAAACTTTCGATAGTATTCCCGCGTGCCGATCCCCGCAATAATTGTTATACGCTTCAAACCCCATTCATCCCGCACAATACGTTCAGCTTCTTCAATAAGACGACGTCCCAATCCTCGATGTTGTCCCACTCCTGCAGAATCTCCTACCGCAATTTCCGTTCCATATGAATGCACTTCTCGAATCAATCCTGCATCATGCAAAACAGATCCAAAATGAGAGAATTTCTGCCCGCTTGGTTTTCTGAGACGCAATAACGCGAACAAGTGTGCCCTATCTTCGGTCTCAAATGATAAAAAAACTTCTGTTCCTTCTGATGCTTTATAATCTCTGCGCACCAAAACAGGTTCTTGCAAAAGCGAATTCGAATTCGCTCCTCCAGAAGAAAATCCGACTTCCCTGCAGCGAATGCACTGACAAATCCATCCACCAGGAGACGGTTTGAAATCGTTTCCTACAATTTGCCGCAGCTTTTCTGGCTGAGATTTCAAAATTTGTCTGAGGTTCGAAAACTTCACCCCATCGAGCACTTCTGAGACTGGAATATCGCGCATAAGTCGCATGATCCGCGTCCATGGAGGGACAAATGTTTTAAATCGCAAGAGAAGTTTGACGAGTTCTGCATCTCTCAAGGGTCCAAATTTTCCTTCTTTCCACCAGTCCTGCAGTTCTGAATTGGGCAGAACCTGACAAGGATAAATTTTTATAAAATCCGGTTTGCAGTCTTCATCCTCAAAAACTTTTTTCATCCAGGCAATATCTTTTTGAGGTGTCGATCCTGGAAGACCTGGCATAAGATGCCAACAAATTTTGAATCCAAAATCTCGCATGAGTCTCATAGCTCGCGTTATATGTCGCCGATCATGCCCCCGTTTCGTCAGCTTTTGCACATCGTCGTCAAGTGTCTGAACCCCAATCTCAATACGAGTGCATCCATATTTCCGCATACGAACCAACTCCCGTTCATTGATAAAATCAGGACGGGTTTCAAGCGTGAGTCCAATCACTCTGTGTTCAGCCGTCTCATTAATTTTTTGCGCTTCAGCCAAGTTTTTTGAAGTTCGTGGTTTATAATTTGTAGTTTGAGAGTTTGATTCGTTCGCGGCATCGAACACCTTCTTAAGATACCAACTTTGATAATTATGGGGCAAAAATGACCATGTCCCTCCCATAACAATAACTTCGAGTTTCGAAACGGGATGTCCGGAATCCTCAAGTGCAGCGATACGACCCGAAACTTGCCGAAATGGGTGAAAATTGTTCCTCACTGCACGTGCTGCGGCGGGTTGAGAGGAAAGGTAGCTCTTGGGCATTCTGGCTTCGGTCGGACAATAAACACATCGCCCCGGACAAGGATATGGCTTCGTCAAAATACCAATCGGCGACACTCCGGAAATGGTCCTGACTGCTCGTTTTTGAAGCAATTTTCCAAGCGCCCTCGGAATATCTTTCCCCGCAGAAACCATAATTAAATCCCGATTGAGAATCGGAGGTACTTTTTCTCGCGCGGAAAAAGATCGTTTCCGTTTTTCAAGTTCTGCAATATTTTTCGGAGGATTCTGGCATAGTTCATTTAAAAATTGCTCCACTTTTTCAGGATGCATTACCTGTTGCCTCACTCCAAAAACTTTTCTCTGTTTCATTTTTTAAAATTCAGAGGATTTTCTCGATCGAGTTCCCATTTTGTTGCATTATAGCGGATATAATCATGAATGCGTTCCAATGATTTTTCCCCGCGAATGATGTGGTCATAGAAAGATCGTTGCCATTGGAAGTTTAATTGTGGATACAGCTTGTTTAGTTTTCGGGTAACAGCAGATTTAAATGAACCAATAATAACTGGTAATTTTTGATATTTTTTGTTTCCTGGTAGGGACAAGGCATGCCTTGTCCCTACGAATTCATTATTAGGATGGATAATAATGATCCCATGAATATGGTTTGGCATCACGATAAATTTCCCCAATTCTATCCCTTCAAAATGTTCTGCAATCTCTTCCCAACATTGTTTCACTATTTTCCCATATTCATTCAAAACCATTTCATCATTCTCAACCGTTCCAAAAATTTCTCTGTAATCTTTCACACAAACCGTCACAAAATAATATCCATCTTCGGAATAATTCCAATAATCCAAACGATTGTGTTTTCTCGATTCCAAACGCTCAAATTCACTCATTCTCGGACTCGCACTATCCATGTTTCCTCTTCCCTCGTCAACCGGAAGCCCCCTGTTTTTTTTGCGGAAATAAGCGGCAACTGATGTTTAGAGGCAAAATTCGTAAGTTTTTTGGAAGGATTCCTTTCTCCTCCATAAAAAATTCCTTGAGCTGGAATCGCGTCAATGCCCGTCTTCAAAAATCCAATCCCTCTCGAAAGAACCCAAAAATCACTGTCGAGTGGGACAGCTTGTTTTTTTAGGTGTATTATTTCTTCCTCTGTTACATCTCCCAAAAGCCACAATATCGAATCATCCACAATGATTCTTGCAATCGAGGGAGTGAAATATTGGAGAATAAAATTTTGTCCCGTGAGTTCTGTGCCTTGCTTCTGATCTTCTATCGCTTGTATTTCAGGTGATGAAAAATAAGATCCAAATGCGCCAAGAAGCATCGTTGGCGGCAAAATATTCGTATCTCCAAATGTAAAAATATGCCCTGGAGAAAATACAATAATCACGCCATCTTCTCCAAGAACTTCAAAATCCTTCGGAACAGAAGAAGAGAGGAGATACACCATAAAAAATAATATCCCTCCCCCCGCGCATAAAAGAAATGTATTCCATCGTTTCATACAACAAATGTGCTATTTGGGGGGAAGTCTTCTCCTAAGAAGATTCCAAAGAATCAAAATCCGGTTCTGCTATTTTCGATTCATCCATAGCAAGTGATTTTTGTCGAACACGTAGATGGGTAAACGCCCTCTCCCATACGGCAGTTGAAAATACTTCTACTACCGCCGTAAGAACCGCCGTGAACATCAGCAGTACCAAAGCAATAAGCACTCCCACTCCCATGGCAAGCCCCAACCAAGAAGATGTTGCAAAGTAAGAAGCTAGGAAAATCATTCCCAATGGTACTCCCAGCACCACAAGGACATTAATAATAATACGAAAATTCACCAAAAACATAACTAAAATAATCGTCATAGTCGTCCCAAAATTGAGAAATACCAATCCAATGCTTTTCCGAACTGATTCTCCTACACCACACCTCTCGCATACCATGTAATAAGGGCAAAATGAAGTAAATATGTTCACCAAAAAAGCAAGGACTACGTATACCAAAAGAATAGGGAGAATGATGGATGAGAAAATTTCTCCGTGGTAATATCGAAACATTGTTCCGGTAAAAAGAACAATAGTCATAAAAGCAAAAGGAGAGAAAATTGCATGAAATTCAAAGAGTTTGAAGAAATGTCGACTTCCTTCAATCATTTTTTGACGAAGGGAGAGATATTTTTCAGGTTCAATAAATTTTTGACGCACCGATAAAATTAATGTCGCCAAAATCCATGACTGCAACACAAACTCAAAAAGCAGTACAAAAATTCCTAGAAAGAGCGCCCACCCCAACAAATGATGTTTTGATAAAAAGCCAACGGAAGTTCCGATGGTACTCCAAACAAAATGTTCCCGTATGAATCCCAATTCTTCCGAAAGCAAGCCCACCTGCCACCCAATCTCTGCTACAAACACAATAACAGCTACAAAACTAGGAATAAATACAAACCACTTCAGCTTTGGGGAAGCAACCGTTAAATTCCACGCCTGACGGATGAATTCTGCACATCGCATCAGAGCAATTATCAATTATCAATGATCAATGATCAAGAAGAAAAAGGAATATTAAGAAATTTCCCCCCAAAATCCCCCTATATAGCTATTTCTAAATAAAAGTGCATAATACAGATATGTACAGTTTAGATTATCGGCTTCGCGTGTTCGAGATAAAAAAAGAAGAGGGATTAACGTATGAAGAAACGAGAAAAAGGTTTCGAATTTCAATGAGAAC
>JAIPGU010000031.1 GCA_021735575.1 Candidatus Altimarinota bacterium
GTAGAACGAATGTAAGGGAAGAGCTTTTTGAGCGTTTTCAGGACTGGCCTTCTAGGTATGAACGAAGCTATGCCAATGGCAAAATGGCAGAAGGAATAGATGTCGTTGTGAGTCCTCAATTTCGGGAAAAAGGAGGATTGCCAATATTACTTGAATTTGAAATTGCTAATTCTTTAAAGGCATTAGGGAAAGACCACGTTATTCTTGAAATTTATAGTATTACCGGACTTCCGGATGGAACAACAGTAGATATATCGAATAGGGCAAGTGTTATTTTTCATACGAAAAGCATGTTGGGGAAACATATGGGACATTCTTATCAGAAACCAGTATTTACCAAGAATGGAAGGAAATTTCTGGTAGAATCTAACGTCTATGGCGGGAATGTAGATCAAACCATAGCAGGAGTTTCACAAGGACTAGGGAAGATAGTAAAATGGGACTGAGTCATAGGTTTGATATTTGATTCTCCAAAGGATTATTTTTATATTGGAATTTTGAGAATTTAAAAATTAGAACAGTTCCTAATATTATGGAAACAAGGGCTATTGTACTTTGCGTTGATGGCAAAATATTTAGAAAAAACATTTCTCCCAAAAATACCACTAACAGCGTGCCACTGATTTGATACCCTATGATAACAATATTTTTCACCTTTTTAATGAGGTAAAAATAAAGGATGTAAGGGATTATAGTAAATGTTGTAGCATACCCAATGCTTAATCCATAATCCTGTATGCGTATCAGTGCCCAGGGAATGAAGGGGATAAACAAAGTCCCAAGGATACTGCAATAGAGGAATAGGTAGAGTTGAAACCAAGAGTAACGGGCGAGTATTTTTGATTCTTTATGATATTGTTCGACCAAAAAAGAATACAGTGAAAATAAAAGCACAACAATAAACATCCATAATTTCCCCTCGGTATTCCAAGAAGATTTGAAGAAAAGAACGACAATACCTACGAGAACTAACAGGAAAAAAGGTGTTTGTGATAATTTTTGTTTCAGTGATTGATATTGTCTTTCCTGGTGTACAAGAGAAGTAAAAGTAAGAAAGAGTGGAATATAGAGTCCCAACCCTAGTATATAGTCGGAAGGAAGTGTCTTTTTCTGGAGGGTCATGTAACTTCCAAGTGCTATACCAAAGAGACATAACGATATCCAAAATAACTTTCTTTTGAAGAAAGGGAGTGTTTTTTGAGTCAGGCTTCTTTTGCTGAAAAATTGTTTTATAATGAGAAAAACTCCTAGAAAGATCGAAGCAGTCCAAAACCTAATGATAGTTAAAGCGAAAGGAGTTATACTTGTTTTTTGAAGCAAGAGAAAAGCCATTATAGGGTCTAAGCCCCATAAAAGAGAAATGGCGCAAAAACTGAAAAAAATATATCCATATTTGGATGTTTCTCTTATGCTCAAACACTGGATACTATTTTTCCGGTGGAGGAGTAGGGAAAATGTTTGCCATTCTTTCTCTGTTATATTTTGGAGGGAATATTTTACCACCATACGTCTGATATTGCCCTTCTTAAGAGAGAAGGATATCTTTTCTTTCATTTCATGTGGAATTTCGGAAAAAAATTCATATAAAGCTTCAGAAGACCCTGAAGCTTTTACTATTATCTTTTGAATTTTTTTTAATTTCTTATTTTTATTTTTTTGTAGTATTTTTATGACAGAGGTTGGTTTTATTCGTCCTTCTGCAACATTAGCATAAAAAGATCTAATATTTTGAACGTTATATTCTTTTAAAATGTTATCAAAAGCCGCAGGGGTCACTTCTTCCAAAAATCCTAAATTAGATTTAAGAAATGCTTCATTTAAAATTCTTTTTCCAATGGCAATCTTTTGGTGTTCCTTCATATTCTTTAATCCCTCTTGTATAAGTGCTTGAGCTGAGGCTGTGTCCGCATATTCCAACCATTCGTGGTGTACCTTGGGGGTGGAAGAGAATTGACAATGTATGGTATCATTTTCTTTGAGGGGGGTATACAAAGAACATTCCGATCCATTTATAAATATTTTTTCCAGGTACCATGCCTTTTTTCCATACGAATGCAAAGCTGCATCAAGTGCGGTGCTATGAAAGGGCAGAAGCACATTGTCTTTGTCTGTGTGAACACAGATATGTCTTTCCAAGATGTCTTTTTGGAGATGTTCCCAAAAAATTTGGCTCTCTTCTTTATCTTTTTCGGTAACATGTGACAAATTCTGAAGCCAAAAGGAAATGTTTTTTTCTTGTCGATTTTCTCCAAAGCAATACAAAGTTATTCCGCGATGAGAATACTCATCCATTTTTGCGGTTCGGATTTTGAAGCGGATGTAGCGTCCGCGAGGAGAAAGAGCGGTTGTATGTATTCCTTGATATCCGTTGGAGGCGGGGTTGTTAATGTAATCTTCAAATTTTGAGTCTTCCACTTCCCATGTTTGGTGTATGGAAGCAAGAATATCGTAACAGTTCTTTACCGTTTCCGTTATGATGCTGTAGGTTACCGGCAAAGCTCCTGCTATTTCTTGTGTTTGATGAATTTTTTTTTCATACATTCTGGCAATACCGGGTGTTTCCAGATAGATGTTTTGTATGGGGGCATCTTTTAATTTTTCTTTTACCTGTGGGAGCAGTCTTTCTCCCTCTTTTATTTCTTGCTGTTGTGTTTTCTGTAAAAGCTTAGAATTTTCTGTATCCAAATAGGCAAGAGAAAGGTCGGCGAGTCTGTTTTGGAGATCGGTCATACTCAATTTTTCCGCAAGTTTTACAAAAATATTGAGTGTTTCTCGTGCGATTCTTTGTTGTTTTTTCTCGCTCTGAATGCTTTGAAGTGTTTCCATGTTATGAAGCCGATCCGCCAGTTTCATAACAGCTACTCGAATATCTTTTCGCATAATAGCAAACCATTTTCTGAGAGATTCTATGTTTCGGTCCAAATCTTCTTCTTCTCGAAAAGCTTCTTTGTCGAATTTAGTGCTCCCATCAATGAGTTGTGTGATTTCTTTTCCAAACGCATTTTCTATTTCTTTCAGGGTGGTGGGAGTATCCTCTACTGCATCATGAAGAAGCGCTGCGATCAATGTTTCTTCGTCGCATTGATTTTGAGTAAGATAATACGCAACGGTCACGGGATGGATGATATATGGCTCTCCACTATGTCTTTTCTGGTCTTTGTGAGCCTCTGTTGCTAATGAATAAGCGCTTCGTACTTTTTTTAGATCAAACTTTTTTGAGCGTGCATATTTTTCTATTTTTTGAAATAATAATTCGGTTTTTTTATGTGTCATTAAAAAATATAAAATAGAGAGCTCCTCAGCCTCTCACTCTACTGTAGAGAGAGGAATTTGTAAAAATTTATTTCAAAAATGTTCATTTTTTGCTACACTGTGAATACCTACTTTCTAATTTTTCCAAAAATGATTAACGGAGGATGCGGTAGCGGAGGATGCGGATGCGACTAAAAAAGTATTACGTATTATGTATCACGTATTACGTATAAAGTTGTGCATTCAGAACGCTAAAAAAAAATTCGTGTTACTAGAAATAGCTTGAGATGGAGCAAAAATCTCGAGGGGTTGTTTTTTGCATTCCATACGTAATATGAAATACGTTTTACGCGATACTATTTTACCCTCCAGTCAATCGGATCTTTTTTGAGCTTTTGCAGTATTTCGTTGGTGCGAGAAAAATGCTTGCATCCGAAAAATCCGCTGTGAGCTGAAAAAGGCGAAGGATGGGGAGCGGTGAGGACATGATGCTTTGTGCGGTCAATGCTCGCTCCCTTGTTTTGAGCGTGCCGTCCCCAAAGTAAAAATACCACCCCTTCCAGACGGTCGGATATTTCCTGAATCACCCGATCAGTGAATTGTTCCCACCCTTTGCCGGCGTGAGACATGGGTGCTGACTGACGAACGGTAAGTGTGGTGTTGAGCAAAAGCACGCCTTGGCGTGCCCAGTGTTCCAAGTTTCCGTGAGAGGGGATTGGGAGTCCTAAATCATCATGAATTTCTTTGTAGATATTTTGGAGTGAAGGAGGAATTATGATTTCTTTATTGACCGAAAAACAGAGTCCATGGGCTTGACGAGGTCCGTGGTAGGGATCTTGTCCGAGAATCACGACTGTAACACTCTTAAAAGGACAGAGGTCAAATGCGCGGAATATGTGAGCGGGGAGAGGATAGACTTTTTTGCCGGAATTCATTTCTTCCACCAAAAACTCTTTGAGATTCAAAAAATAAGGTTTCTGAAACTCATCACGAAGCACGCGAAGCCAGCTTTTTTCTATATCTGGCGTTTTTGTTTTTCGTTCGATCTCTTCGGGGGAATCGAAAAGAGAGGGGGGCATTCTTTAAAGTTTTTAGTTTTTAGATATTAGTTCTTAGAGAAATCCACTTTTCTTTCCCCTTTTTAAAGGGGGCTGAGAGAGGATTTTTTCATTTTCATTATTCTAATAGCTAATGACTAACGACTAACGACTAATGACTATTTCCCCGGGCATTGTCTTCGTATTCGTTCATCAATATCAGGGAAATTTTTATCCAGTGCTTCAGAGAACTCTTGAGCGAGTTTTTGAGCACGGGTTTCATAGTCGGATGTATTTGTCCATGTGTTCGCAGGATTAAGTATCTGGGAATCTACATCAGGACAACTTTGGGGGATGGAAAAGTGGAATCGTGTATCTTCGGTGTAATTCACATTTTCTAGATCACCATTCAAACACGCATTGACAATCGCTCTCGTGACACCAATATCCATGCGCGCGCCAACGCCATAAGGACCGCCTGACCATCCTGTATTGATGAGGTAGACGTTTACTTTGTGTTGAACAATTTTTGTGTTCAATAAATGGGTGTAATCGTTTGGATTTCTCGACATAAATGGTCCTCCAAAAAACCGCGAAAAAGCGGTCTTGGGTTCTGTAACGCCTGTTTCAGTGCCAGCGAGTTTGCTGGTATATCCCATGAGAAACCAGAGCATGGCTTGGTCTTCATTTAACTTTGCAACGGGAGGCAAGACGCCGTTGGCGTCAGCCGTGAGAAAGAGAATTGTCTTGGGATGGGTTCCCATTCCACTTTCTTTGAAATTTGAGAGCGCGGTCATAGGATAGGAAACTCTGGAATTGGCAGTAATTCTCTCGTCATCGAGATCAAAGTTTCCTCGCGGATACATCATGGCGTTTTCAATGATGACACCGGAATCTTGGGGATCCTTTTTTTCGCCAAAGGCAATGCGATAAATTTCTGGCTCTTTTGTGGGATTGAGATTGATGAGTTTGGCATAACACCCATTTTCAAAGTTTGCCACGCCTCCGTCTCCCCAGCCATGTTCATCGTCGCCAATAAGAGGTCTGGAGGCGTCTGCGGAAAGTGTCGTCTTTCCTGTCCCCGACAATCCCAAAATAACAGCGGTACTTCCGTCACTTCCTTCATTGGCGGAACAGTGGAGCGGTAAAATGCCGTGTTCAGGAGCGAGGTAATTCAGAGCTGTAAACATTAGTTTTTTTACACTTCCACAATATGATGACCCATAGACAAGTCCCAGAGAACGATCAAAATCTACGGCAATGATCATATCGGAACTATATTTTTTGGATTTAATTTTGTTGTGAGGAAGAACCAGCAGTGTAAAAGCGTTATTAGAGAGCTTGCTCTCTTCGATATTTTCTGGCACGGGTCGAAACATATTGTCGGCAAAAAGCGTCGTGAGAGGGTTGTCGGTGATGAGTTTGACGGGAAGCGCATAAGAACTATCAGCCCCAATTACTTTATCTGCCACGTAAGTATTCTCCTGATTATTGAGTATTTGCAGAGCGTCTTCCCAGAGACTATCAAACACTTCTGCTTCTAGGGGGAGATTTGTGGGAGAACTCCAATCGATATTTTTTTCGCTTTCTTCGTGACGGACGATAAATGTGTCTGCGGGACTTCGTCCGGTAGATTTCACTTCATTCCAAGTAGCCAGCGCTCCAGAAGGCGTCACAAATGCATAGTGTTGGTCTATAACGTCTTGGATGAGTTGTTGGCGGGAGAGGTTGGTTTTTGGGATGGGCATTTGATGGTAAATTACAAATTAAAAATGACGAATTACAAATGAAATTCCAAATCCCAAAAAACAAACTCCAAATAAATTCCCAAATACGAAATTCCAAAGGATTTGTTTTGTATTTTGAATTTTGATCATTGAATATTATTTGTTATTTGGTGCTTCCGTTCTCCGTAGGTTTACTCCGAAGGATGAATGGAATTTTTTTTAACATTTAACATTTTACCTTTGAAATTTTTGATGCTTGATAAATGTTCTCAAACAGTTCCTCAATCTTGTCCACTGGACAAGCAGAAGTAGCAATACGGATCATGTTTCCAGTAGAAATGATGCCCGTATCAAAATCGGCAAGCAACTTTTGACGCACCGCTTCTGGGTCAACTTGTTTCATTTCTATACACAGGAAATACCCAGAGTCGAAGGGAAGGGGAGAGAAAAATTCAGCGTATTTTTCTTTGTTTTTTTCCAAAACTTCTTTGGTGCGTATATAACGTCCGCGAAGGGTTTCGAAGTTTTTCTTTTTTTCTGACGCGTATGTAGGGGATTCAAATGCGTGAAGCGCCAAGTTTTGAGCGATAAGAGAACAATTGGAAACTGTGGACCGAATAGAACCAACGATCTTATTTTCTAATGCCTCTACTGCTTCTGGAGTGAGATTTTTATTGGCGCAGGTGAGAAATCCAACGCGAAATCCCCACATATACTCTTCTTTGGTGAGTCCATCGACTTTGACGGCAAGAATATTTTCATGCAGATCCGCCAGATATCCAAAAAGAGATTCTGTTAGAACGCCTTCTTCAAATACCAAACCAAAATAAGCATCATCGCAAATCACCACCAGTTCGTTTCCGCTTTCCGCACTTCGTTTGAGAATATCCATCACCTGTTTGGCTTCTTCTTCTGTTACGGTATAACCAGAAGGATTATTGGGCATGTTTATGAGTACAATCTTTTTTCCCACGCCGTCTTCCGCAAGTTTCTGCTCAAAACTCTCCAGATCAAAGTGTCCGTCTTGAAAGGTATTAAAGCACGAAAATTCCATGTCGAAATTCCGTTCAAAAAACCCTCGGTAATTTCCCCAGAACTTATCTGACAAGATAATTTTTTCGCCTGGATTTCCCCATAAATATCCCGCGATCGCAAGTGCATTGGTCATTCCACTGGTGACAATGGGGCAGGTCATCATTTTTTGACCGAGGGTAGGGTTTTTTTCGCGCAGTAATTTTGCCCACGTTTCTCTTAGCTTTTGCACTCCATAGGCGGGGGCATAGGGGATATATTCTTTCGGATCGAGTTTGACGTATTGCGCCAAACTTGGCAGATACATCGGGCTTCCATCGTCTGCAAGAGCGATCCCAATAGTGGCATTTATCTTTTTTCCTTTCGCATCTGCGGTTTGCTTGAGAATATCCGCTTTCGGGAAAAACATTTCTCGTCCATGGCGGGACAGAAGTCTCAGAAGAGCGGGATTACATTTTTCCAGAATATCGTTTAACTGCACCGCTTGGGGATTTAAGGTCATGGGAAATAGGGGAATCACACATGGATTATTCCTAAAAGCTGAAGAAAATCAATCTTCAATGAGGAAAAAGCAAAAAGGAATATGGAAAATGGAACAAGCTTCCCCTTTTTTCTTTCTACTTATTCCTTACTCCTTATTCTCGTCCGTCGCTCCATTTCTTCCAACTTACCAGGAGCGGTGCTGCCAAGAAAATGGAAGAGTATGTTCCGATTACAATTCCGATCGTCAATGCGAGTACAAAGTAGAAAATAGATTCTGCTCCAAAAAAGAGAAGTGCCAACAAAGGAATAAGAGTGGAAATAGATGTGCCAAGCGAACGTACCAGTGTTTCTTTAATTGATTTCTCGATGGTATCTTCAAAGGATTCATTCGCTTTCTGGAGGCGGATGTTTTCCCGTACGCGGTCAAGAATGACGATGGTATCATTTACTGAAAATCCAAGCGTCGCAAGAAGTGCGGTAATAAACGGTAAATCAAGTTCTGTATTGTAGATCGCTCCCAAGATGACAAATACTCCGAGCACAATAAGAATATCGTGGAAAAGAGCTACGATGGCGACTGCTCCGAATCGCCACGGGTTGATAGCTTTGGGAATGCGACGAAAGGCAAAAGCGACAAAGAGAATAATACCAGCAAGGGCGATGAGAATGGCAGAAATTGCTTTTTGTTGGAAACTTTGTCCGATCACACTGTCGACTTTTCGATAACTAATTTGGTCGAACTCTCCCACTTCTTCGTACATTTTGTCTGAAATTTCTTGAATCCTGTCATCCGACATACTTTCGATTGTGATGAGGTAGTGCTTTTCAGCGGTCGTTTGAATTTGAGGATCTTGCGTGAGACTTTCAAGCGACTGAAAAAATGTTTCTACGCGTTCTCGTTCCATGGGTGTTTCATGAAAATTCACCGTCCAACGAGCGCCACCCGTGAAATCGAGTCCTAAGTGGAATCCAAAGATGAGCGTAACAGCAACACTTGCCGCTACCAACAAGCTGGAGAAGGTAAACCAAATTTTTCGAGACCGGGTAATATGAATCATAGGAAGAGAGGATTAGAGCTTAGAGCTTAGAAAAAAGTAGTGAGTCATTCCGGCTTTGTCCGGAATCTGATAAGGACGGCAGGGATTCTGGGCATTCATCCTTCGGAGTAAACCTACGGAGAACGGGAGCCAGAATGACAGGGAAAGGGAGAGATTGCTTCGCTCTGCTCGCAATGACAGTATTCTTTTTTTATTGTTGTTCATTTATAATTGAAGATTACATTCGCTTGCGAATTTTCGCACTTGCTTTTTTCCCATCGTCTTGTGTGGATTGATTGAGCCCAAAGAGCCATGTATTGTTTAGTTTTTTAAACAGAAGCGAGAAGCGAAGTAAATTACGCGAGATGGTAACGGCCGTAAACATAGAAAGAATGGTTCCCACAATAAGTGTTATGGCGAATCCTTTGATAATGGAGCTTCCAAATGAGAAGAGAATGATACAGGTAAGAAGTGTTGTGAGATTTGAATCTCGAATGGCCGCCCAAGCGCGTTCAAATCCGAGATCGATCGCCTGGCTTAGAGTTCTTCCACGTCTCAATTCTTCTTTTAGTCTCTCGAAGATAAGAATATTTCCGTCTACGGCAAGTCCAATGGAAAGCACAACTCCGGCAATACCCGAAAGTGTGAGCACGATCGGTCCGCCGAAACTTTCCGGCCAAACCTTGAGCATAGTGACAAAAAGAGTTGCATAGAGCGATAAAGAAATAGTAGCAATAATCCCGGCGAATCGGTACATGAGAATCATAAAAACCATGATGGTGATAAAGCCCCATAGACCGGCACGAAGACTTTTTTGGAGTTGATCGGTTCCCAGTTCTGGTGTGATGGTCGTTTGACCGGAGAGAATAACTGGTGCATCAATAGCCCCCAGATTCAGTCCATCTGCTAATGCCTTGGCGGAATCAAACGTGAAATTTCCAGTAATTTGGGCTGTTCGACCAACAATTCGTTCTCGAACAGTGGGTTGTGTTATCCATCGTCCCCCAACTTTAATGCCGAGACGACAAGGGCCATCGTCACACTGTTTTGCCGCTACATTTCCAGTGAGTTTCGCGAATAATTCTCCTCCTTCCGCATCAAAAAGAAGATTTACTAGAGGTTGTCCTAACTCATTGTAGCCGACTGTCGCATTTTCAAGTTGTGCTCCTCCGAGTTCTGTTGGAGTCCAGCGCAGTTCATCTCGATCCCAGGCGAGCATTTCGTAAAACACCTGATTTTCGGCGACGGTTTTTGTCGATTCGGGGGTGAGATTTTGTACTTCGATAACATGGAATCCGAAAGGACTTTCAACTAATTCCGGTATCAATTCCGGTTCTTCCCGGGCAAATACGGCGTCAGAAAATTCTGGCACCATTCTGTCTGCTGTAAATTCTCCCAAATCTCCGCCTGATTCCTGAGCGGCGCTTTCGGTAGAGTACTCTTTAGCGAGTTCGGCAAAATTATCAGTTCCTTCCTCCTGCAATTTTTGGAGCATTTTTTCAGCTTCTGTTTGCGCTTCTTCTTTGGATTTGTATCGTACATCTTCTGTCGCACGACGCGCTCCTGGATAGGCAAAGAGAATGTGTCGTGCCTCGGCAGTTGCGGGTTCGGTTTGTTCACGTTCTTTCTTTTTTTTGTCTGTGACGCGCACAAGAGCGAGAACATTGCGTGGGAAAGATTTAATCTCCAGACTTCCTTCGTCATTCATTGTATATTCCGCTTCTGTTTGGGTTTCTATCACGTCACTCAAGAAAGTTCCCGGAGCTGCGGAAAAAAGTTTGTTTGCCAATTCTTGATCGCTTATTTGGTCTTTAAAAAGACCGTCTTTTGTTGTGATAAAAGAGATGTTTGGATCTTGGCTCAGGTCTGTTGTCTTGGCTTCCCAATTCCAAGGAGTGACCGTGTCGAGAACCCCCTTAATGTTTGCTCGTTCTTTTGCTTCTTTTTCCAAGTCTTCTTCAAAAAATTCCAAACGATTGTCTTGCTCGGCATCCTGCTTTGCTTTTGCCACATTTGAACTGGGTGGCATTTGAATAATTACGTGTTGTCCATCTTCCTCTTCAGCACGTTTTACGATTATTTCTCCGACCCCCGCTGGGTTTATGCGTTGCTCCAATGAATCACGAACGGATTCGGCAATGAAATCCACATTCACATCGTTGGATGGGTCGTCATCTTCATTTTGAGCGATAGCATCCGATAGATCGATTTTGTAATCGAGTTCCGTTCCTCCCGCCAGATCAAGTCCCAATGTCACGCGAAATTCGGAAAGTTTGTTCCCGAACGCATTCTCTCCCCATATGGAAGGAGGAAGTGCAAATGTGACGGAAATAAGGGCAAGAAGAAGAACAAAGAGGAAACGATTGATGATCTGTTTACGCATAGGCAAAGTTCAAAATTCTGGAGAATTGTAAATGAAAAGTTTGGCTTGTCAAAAATTCAATGACACTCGCCGAGAATGAGCACAAAGTGCAAAATTCGAGGCGTAAGTGGAATTGAACCCTGAGCGAGCGAAGTGAGTCGAAGGGTCTCTTAACATTCTGTCATTGCGAGGCTTCTGAGCGAAGTCGAAGAGAACGAAGCAATCTCTCACACCTGTGCTGCTTCAATCGTCCCGATTGAAGGAATCAAGTTCTGAATGCAGATGGATCAAAAGTAAAAGGTTCAATCGAGACGATTGAACCAGCGGAAGGTTCTATGTTTAGAGCATGTTGCAAACATGCTCTGGATCAGAACTTTTAGACTTTTACGCTTTTTAACTTTTCGACTTTATATATTCCTTCATTTTCCCAAGACCCTCCTGAATCTGTGGAATATCAATGCCCGAATATGCGAATCGAATATATTTTTCAGTTTCGTTTGGCAGTGGTTGTCCGAAGTGTTCCCGCGTACAAAAAGAAACACCAGTATGTTCCAACATGTGGAGTCGGAATTCTTCTACCGTTTTGATATTCATTTTTTGCATTGCTTCGGTGACGTTCACAAACAAATAAAACGTCGATTTTGGTTTTGTCAGACGAATCCCCGGACAATCGGAGAGCACTTCGACGATGGCATCACGGCGTTCACGTAATGTATTGACAATGTATTGACAATGACTTTGGTCGTCCTGAAGCGCTTCAATGCCGGCCCATTGGATAAAATGGGTCGTACAGGCCTCATCATTCGTGTTAATTTTATTAATTTGATCAATGATGTCTTTGGGACCAATGGCGGCTCCAAGCCTCCATCCGGTCATAGAGAATTTTTTGGAAAATGTGTAAAGAATCACGGTACGTTCTTCCATGTCGGGAAAACTCACAATGCTCTGCGGTGCTTCATCATAGACCAGATCAAAATACGCTTCGTCCGATAACACCATAATATTTTTTTCGACCGCAATGCGGGCGAGTTCCTCCATTTCTTCACGAGAAGAACACGCGCCGGTGGGGTTCTGGTAGTTGTTATAAATAAACGTCGTCGTGCGAGGCGTGATGAGAGAACGGAAATATTCCATATCAAACACAAATCCGTCATCGGTTTCTTGGTAG
>JAIPGU010000032.1 GCA_021735575.1 Candidatus Altimarinota bacterium
GTGGGTTTGAAAGATCAATACTCCGCCTTAAAACCCCCTCAATCCCCCCTTACGAAGGGGGACAAAAATTTGTGAGCCTGTCCGACCGACTTGTCAACTCTTTCGAAAAGAACGAACGCAGTGTAAGAAAAGATACCCAAAAATCAAGCAGAGTTATTTTCCCTTACCCCGATTCCCCATAAGCGAACACCGGTAAATCTTGTTCGGACGGAAATTTTTCCAATGCCTTTGCCAAAAGCTTCACGACCTGCAAATTGGTAATCAGTGGGATATTTCTATCTATTGTCTTTCGTCGAATCAAGTATCCGTCAGAAATTTCATTGTGCGAAAATTTATTTGGTGTGTTAATCACCAAAGAAACTTTTTTACCCTCAATCGGTTTCAAAATACTAGGGGAAAGAGAAGAAGAAATCTTATGGTATGCTTTGCAAGCAATATCATTTTTTTCCAAAAATTGGGACGTCCCTTCCGTTCCTACAAAAGAAAATCCAAGTCGTTGTAATTTACGTGCAACCGGCACAAATGCCATTTTGTCTTCCATTTTTCCAAGCGTGACGAGAATGCAAGAATTTGTTTTTGGCATAACAAAGCCAGTAGAAATAAGGCTTTTTAAAAAAGCTTCTTCCACACATTCTCCGAAACAGGCCACTTCTCCTGTAGAACTCATTTCCACTCCCAACATAGGATCAGCACCACGAAGCCGAGAAAAAGAGAACTGCGCCGCTTTGACCCCAACTGTCTGGATTTCCAAGGGACTTTTTTCCTGTATATCCATTTTCTCTCCTAGAAAAATCTTCGTAGCGATACCGATGAAATTCTGTCCCAGTACCTTGGAAACAAAAGGAAATGACCTCGATGCCCGCAGATTACACTCAATCACTTTAATTTCATTCTCACGAGCCAAAAATTGGATATTAAAAGGACCAGAAATACGTAGTTCTTTTGCAATAGACTCAGCCGTCATACGAACCCGACGCACTGTTTCCAAGCGTAAATTTTGAGGAGGAAGAACGATGGTTGCATCTCCCGAATGGACTCCAGCATTTTCTACGTGCTCGGCAATCGCCGAACAAATAATTTTTCCATTTTGCGCTACGGCATCACACTCTATTTCTTTCGCGTTTTCCTCGAATTTTGAAATAACCACCGATGCACGAGATGTCCCGACAGCAACTTCTAAATATCTATGCAATGCCTCCTCATTCGTCGCTACTGCCATAGCCGCTCCAGAAAGCACAAAACTTGGTCGTACAAGAACCGGAAAACCTTTCTGTTTCGCAAACGTCAAAGCTTCGTCAGGAGTACGAAATTCCCGCCATTCCGGTTGCGCGATACCGAGACGATCACACAGTGTGGAGAATTTCCCTCTGTCTTCACACAATTCCACCGATTCTATGGGCGTTCCCAAAAGAGGAACTCCTGCCTCATGTAATTCCAAAGCCATATTCTGGGCGATTTGCCCCCCCGTGGAGAAAATAACTCCATCCGGATTTTCCTTCTCGTAAATATCAAGCACCCGTTCAACGGTCAGTTCCTCGAAATATAATTTATCACACTCATCATAGTCAGTAGAAACCGTTTCGGGATTGGAATTGATAAAAACCGTCTCACATCCCATACTTCTGAGTGTCCTGATGACCTGAACACTACACCAATCAAACTCCACCGAACTCCCAATGCAATAAGGACCTGAACCGAGCACTAATATTTTCTTCTTCCTCTGCATCTGTGCCATTATCAATGATCAACGCTCAATTATCAATAGAAAACAATGCTAAATTTAAAAGGTAAAATTTAAAAATAAATTCCAAATTATAAGCACCAAAAAACGAACCAATAACAAATCCTAAATTATAAATTCGAAACAAGGGAAGAAATATTTTTTAATTTCGTATTTCGTATTTTGAATTTGTTTGAAATTTGTGATTTGAGATTTATTTTTACCTTTTACATTTAACCTTTAAAATTATTTTGTATATTCCCGAGATATACAAAAACAACATCCATTTCTGATCATTGTTCACTGTTTCACTGATAATTGATCACTGACGAATCCCTCTTTTTTGTTTTTCTCTTTTTACTGATTCCAATCGCAGTCCATATTCTTTTCGGACGGCAAGAAACGTAAGCACTCCCAAGACGACAGTCGTTAAAAGCACTGCGTAGAGCCACAATCGCATGGAAAAAACCGGTACGGCAGAGAAGCGAGCCGAGACAAGAATGAGTCCGACAATTCCCAACGCAATAAACTTTCCCAGTCGACGTCGAATCGATTTGCGGAAATATTTATTATCCGGAGCTAGTTTTTGTACCACTGGTTTCACGAAAAGAAGCGCTATAAAAAAAGCGAGAAAGAGAAATCCAATGAGAAAATCTCCTCCTGGGTTTCGATCTAAAAAATAATGAGCCGTAAAAAGACGAGCGATATCAAAATCCATGAGAAAAGTATTATTGAGTCAAACTATAAATTAAAAATTTTTGAAAAATTGGCAAGTACCTTTTTTATTTTTTCTTCCAAACCCGAAAAACCCAGAACAAAAATCCCACTATGATGATATCAAAAATTTGTTCTATCCGAAAAAAATGGAAAACCTCCGGAGCTAGGTTCCCGCGAACAAATTGGAGCAAAAAATCAATAAGAAAGAAAAACACTCCTGCGCGAAAAATCATTTTCCCAGCAGAACGACTATACGACATTTGATAACGACGCACCCACCATAATAACACTCCGTGAAGCGCAAACGCATACAAGGCTACCGGATGGGTCGGTTTCAATATATCTACTCCAAATGTTTCATACTGAACCCCCCATGGCAAAACAGTTTCGCTTCCATATCTGGCTCCGGTAAAAAAACCCGCCAAATCTACAATCATTATAGCCAAGAGAAAGGAAGGTATGCCTCTCTCCACCCAGTGCAAAAATGAAGATGTTGTTCGATACAAAGACCACCACATAGATCCCATAAAACCCAAAAGAGCTCCGTAAAAATTCAATTCTCCGTCCCAAAATGTAAGCAGTGAAAAAAGACCATTCCTCTCCACGATGCTCCAATCAAATGCGAGAGAAAACAAACGTCCAACAATAACTGCTGACAATACCCACTTCCAAAAATCTTTGAGAAATACATCAACCGCCAATTTTTCTTTCTGCAATACTTTATAAAAATGCCAAGCAGCAAAAACAAAAGCGATAGCTACAAACACCCCATAAATTTTGAGACCGAAGAGACCAAATGACAAAACGGAAAAATTCATCAAGGCAATTATCAATGATCGACGTTTAATTATCAATACGAAATGGAATAGCTCCCTCCTTTTTACTTTCTACTTTTTCCTTCTTCCGTTTCAATGAACTCCATTGCTTCATCCCGTCCAAGAGAAGAGTACCGGAAATTGCACCGTAAATATCCCCAAAACAAGAATCACTCCTCCATAAAAAATACCACGAACCTTCCAAGAAAAGCTCTTTTTCAAAAAAATCTCGGGAGCAAAAAACAGTGTAATAATCGCTGAAAAACCAGTAACGAACCAAAAAAGAGTCGACTGGAAATAAAATTCCGTTCTCGGAACATCGTATTGCAAAATCAGTTTTACCCAATGCAATCCCCAAAAATTGAGGGTCATAAAGAAAAGAAATGCAAAGCTCCAGTACAATATATGCAAAATTTTCACAAGTGGACGAAGTCGAATGATCGCCTTCAGCTTTTTTATATCGCTTTCAGTAATCTGTACCGATGCCAATCCTTTATTAAGACTCGATTTCAATGTACCGGCAATAATTTGAAATTGCTCTCTCTTCACCTCAAAATCCGGTATTTTATCTCGCAATGATTGTTCAAGAAAAATCGCATCGCTTCCCAAATCCTCGAATAATCGCTTCATTATGCTCTCCAAGTGTTTTACCGAGCTCGATTGTCTGAGTCGAGAAAGACGATCAACGCGAGACTGAATATCCCGACGCATATTCGGATCCAAGCAATCGGAATTATCATCTAAAAGTTTTTGTACCTGTTCAATGACTTTCTCTATTTCTCCTTGCAAAAATCGCATTTCTTCCCGACGGTTGCCAAGCATTTCTTCAATTGGATCTTTTCTTTCTTCGGCAACTTTCTTTTTCCGGGCAGCTCGGATTGTCGTATCCTCTCGAAAAATCTGTTCTAATTCCGGATTAATAGGTTGCTTCTTGAGCGCTTCTTTTTCCTCGTAGGGAAGAGCTTTGGGAACCAAATATTTTAAATCGAATCCATAGTCCAGCCGGAGTTTTTTATAAGCCGCATATTGATTTTGGGCTTCTATTTCCCCTCGCACCACTCTTTCGTGAGAAGCGGTTCCTTGAAACTCAAACCGCTCCATATTCTCATCAGAAGCACGCTCTGTATAAGGATCGATAACAAGCACCGCAATTCCATCTTTTTGAAGTTTTTTACGCGCCGATTCTTTATTGTCGGAAAACAAAAAACCGGAAAGTTTTTTCCCATCGGTTGAAATTCCCTCAAAACGAAATTTTTGTAGTCCCATTATTTTTGTTTTTCTGCATTATAGAATATATCTCTATTATATACCAGAATGCGACAATAATTCCGGAAAAATGAGAGCAAAAACAGAAGAGAGTAATCTTTTTTTAAACTTTTGAGCTTCTTCACCACGCTTTTAAGCTTTTAGGCTTTTTTACTTTTGGACTGCTTTAGTATTGCTTCCAAAAATCCGCGAAAAAGCGGGTGTGGTCGGAATGGACGAGACAAAAACTCAGGATGAAACTGTGAACCAATCATAAACGGATGATCTTTTATTTCCACTATTTCCACTAAACTTCTATCCGGAGAAACACCCGAGATGAGGAATCCCTCTTTTTCAAAACGTTCCCTGTACTTATTATGGAATTCGTAACGGTGTCTGTGACGCTCGGATATTTTATCTTCTCCGTATAACTTTCGTGCTTTTGTTCCTTTTGTTAAAAGCGCCGGATAAGCACCAAGTCGCATCGTTCCCCCTTTTTTTCGAATTTTCCTTTGTCCCGGAATAAAATGAATAACGTGATTTTTGCTTTTTTTCTCTTCGTCAAACTCTTCGCTGGTCGCATCTTGAATTCCGAGCACATTTCGAGCAAACTCAATAGCCATAATCTGCGACCCGAGACACAATCCCAAATACGGTTTCCCATGCTCTCGACAATATTGCGCTACTTGAATTTTCCCTTCCGTGCCACGATTCCCGAACCCTCCTGGCACAATCACCCCGTGCACTCGTTCCAGAAGAGCCAGTTCTTCTGGGTCTTTGTCTTCTATTTTTTCCGCATCAATCCATTCAATACGCACTCGTTTATCAAGATGAAAACCGGCTGATTTTGCCGCTTCAATAACAGACAAATAAGCATCATCCAGTTCATTATATTTCCCTGCCAACCCGATAAATATCTCCTCTTTCGCTTTTTTCATACGTTCAATCCCCTTCTCCCACTCTTTGAGACGGAACTTCAGTTTTCCAAGTCCCAATTTGCGAGCCACAATATCTCCTAATCCCGACTTCTGGAAGCGAAGAGGGATCTCATAAATAGAATCAACCGTTTCTGCCGGAATAACCGCTTCCTCCTCTGTATCACAAAAGAAGGAAACTTTTCTCAATAATTTTTTGGGAATGCGCATATCAGCTCGACAAAAAATCACATCCGGAGAAATCCCCATACGACGTAATTCTCTCACAGAAATCTGTGTCGGCTTTGTTTTTAATTCGTTTGATCCCGCTAAATACGGAAGCAGTGTAACATGCTGGCATAAAACGTCTGTTCCATATTTTGATTTCAATTGGCGAATAGTTTCCAAAAATGGTTCTCCTTCTATATCGCCGATCGTTCCCCCCAATTCTGCCACCAACACATCAACTCCCATTTTTTTCGCCGCCAATTCCACTTTCGACTTTATTTTATCTGTTATATGAGGAATTACCTGGATCGTTCCTCCAAGATACTTTCCTTCTCTTTCCTCGGAAAGCACTTCTGAATACACTCTACCAGTCGTGACCGAACACAAATTAGAAAGCGGAGTATCAATGAATCGCTCATAATGCCCCAGATCCAAATCCGTTTCTGCTCCATCCTCCAAGACAAATACTTCTCCATGCTGAAACGGACTCATCGTTCCTGGATCTACGTTCAAATACGGATCGAGCTTCATTACTGCCACTTTCAAACCGGCTGATTTTAAAATAGCGGCCGTCGAAGCCGCCACAATCCCTTTTCCAAGACTACTGCAAACACCGCCGGTGACAAAGATAAATTTAGGAGTCTTCATTTTTTCAAGATGAATTGTAACCGAAATATTTTCCCCTGTTAAATAATTTCTTCCAAAAAAGTTTTTCTACAAAGAAAACTTGTTTCCCCCTTGGAGCCATTCCAAAATTTTTTCTGTACACTCTTCGACCGAGAATTTACTCGTATCAAGCACATTGTCTGTCAACTGCGCATATAATGATTGCCTCTCTCTCCAAATTTTAAGAGAGTGCAAGATGACTTCATTCGTTATTTGACTGGCATCCATTCCCTGTATCTGTTGCGCAAGGTTTGAATCAAGCATTGGACGCACCGTGCCTGCCCCACCAACACGGGATTCCTCCTCCCTTATTCGATCTGACACAACCGTTTCGGAAGCGGTTAAAAGCACGACGAAAGCATTATTTATCTGAGATACTATTTCTTTTCCTATTTCTCCGAACGTTTTTCCGGAAGCTTCATGTACAACATCATTCACACATGCTCCTCCTCCCATAGCAAGGACTACATTTTGTTGCGTCGCTATTTCTTTCAAAAAATCCACTTCCATCTGACGAAATAATTTCCAATCGGTTCCCTGCGCCGTCAATTCGGCAACAGTCATCCCAGCACGTTCGGAAATAAAAACATCACTATCAAAAAAACGCCACCCAAGTCTTTGCGCCACTTCCCGACCAATGGTCGTTTTCCCTGTCGCCCGAAATCCTGTAATAAAAATTGAAGAATACATGGGAAAATTTTAAAGATAAAAGGTAAAATGTAAAAATAAATATTAAATTCTAAATCAAAAAACGTCCCCCTTTGTAAGGGGGATTTACCCCGTGAAATAGTTTCACTTCGTGAAATTTCATGGGGTGAAGGGGGTTCTTTGAAGATTGAAATTTATAATTTTTTTTAACCTTTTAAATTTAACATTTAACATTCCCTCTCTATAGACGCTCCATCATTGATGATTGCTCTATTTTTTTAAGCCCTGCATGTACAAATCCTGCTTCTGTCGCCATTCGTCCGCGTGGTGTTTTTTTTAAAAATCCTTCCCGAATAAGAAACGGTTCAATCATGTCCTCTATTGTGTTTTCCTCCTCTCCCATCGCCGCCGCCATCGTGGAAAGTCCTACGGGTCCGCCACTGAATTTTTCGCATAGTACTTGAAGGAACGTCTGATCCGAATGATCCAGCCCTTTCTCATCAATGGAAAGATTCTCCAAACCTTCTTTCACAACCTGAAGAGTAATTTTTCCTTGGTGCAAAATTTGTGCAAAATCTCGCATGCGACGCAAGAGCCTATTTGCCACTCTCGGAGTTCGTCTGGAAGAAGCAGAAAGAATTTCCGCAGCTTTCGCATCGATATCAATCTCCAAAATACGCGCCGATCGTTCAATAATAGCTTGAATTTCGTCTGCCTCATAAAATCGCAGTCGTTCCACATGTCCAAATCGATCACGAAGCGGTCCTGCGAGCATAGAGGCTTTGGTAGTCGCCCCCACAAGCGTAAAACGCGGAACGTTGAGTCTCATCGTCCGAGCAGAAGGTCCTTTCCCAACAACAAGATCAATCGCAAAATCTTCCATCGCAGTGTAAAGAATTTCCTCCACTGTAGACCGCAATCGATGGATTTCATCAATAAAGAGGAAATCGTTTTCCTTTAAATTTGAGAGAATAGCTGCTAAATCCCCCGGTTTTTCAAGAGCCGGTCCCGAAGTAACACGCAATGCCGTTCCCATCTCATTCGACAAAATCAAAGAAAGAGTGGTTTTCCCAATTCCTGGAGGACCATAAAAAAGAGTGTGATCCAAAGGGTCTCCTCTTTCCTTTGCTGCCTGGCAAAATATTTTCAAATTTCCTTTTACATCCGTTTGCCCAATATAATTCTCAAAATCACGCGGACGAAGAACATTTTCGAATACTTCCGATTCTTCGGTTGAAGTCACTGCTATTGCAGATGATTTTTGCTTTCTCCGTGCATTAAATTCTTCATGAATCATCAGGTCAATTATCAATTATCAATGAACAATGAGCAAATTTTTCTCTCTATTCCTCAAAATTACATGAATACGATTTTTATACTTCAAAACAATTCACCTCTTTTTTCAAGACATATTCTTTGACAAAATCTATCCCCAAGAGTAAGATATTCTGAATTTTTCGCTCAGGAAATAAAAATCAAAAAACAACTTTCCTCAAAGCGCTAAAGATTCACAAACAAAGAAGGGGGAAAAGTTCTTTCAAACAACCAAACACTAAGTGGAGAGTGCCGAGAAAGTGGGTCTACAATATTAAAATAAACATACATATCAGGTTCGCTTTCTCTTCTCTCTCCGCTTTGCGATGCCGTTCGAAGCGCCTTAGACTACGCTTTGAATGCACCACAAAACGCGAGAGGCGATTTCTGTCTGGACGACTTTCGACCAATACTTGAAAAGCCGCCCTCTCGAGAAACGTATTGTGGTTCGGATTTAATTTCTCTTTTCTTCGGAAAAAAGAAAAGAGATGAGCTTTGCTCACCTCTTTATCCAAACCAAAACAGCTCGCATTGTACACTCTTCGACCCTTAAAGTCAAACTTGTACGACGCAAACAGAGCCCCGACCGGTAACGCGGGTCCCGAATAGGATACAAAAGTTTTACCCCAGCAAGGCAATGAGAGAATGACCTTTAGTCGAGGTCTTGAAAAACCGGAAAGAAGTTTTACTCGATTTTCTTGAGTTCTAAATTTCTTCTCCGGTTTTTCGCTATAAAAATGTATACTGGGAGTATACATTTTCGTATCACGTAGTACGTATTTCGTATGAGGGAAACCACGAATTTTCCTGTAGGGGCGTAGCAATGCTACGTCCCATGGTTTAGCGGGACTCAGGATTATATAGAGCAAATTCAGGACATAGCCCTGAGCCGACGAGAGAAGACGAAATAATAAAATCCCGTCTTTCTGATGAATCCCGCGTACGCGAGATGAAGAAGAATAATCTTCGTTTTAATTCTTCAAAAGACTACAGACTCACAACTAAAGACTTCCCTCAATTCTCTTGCCTTTCAAAAAATGACATACCTTTCCGTATAATTTCTTACTTTTCAATTTTTCAATCACTTCCGAATCGTTCACCACATATCCCCCTCTGCCGGGATTTTTCTTTTTCTCATCAAAAACAATCACTCCTTTTTGCATCGTAAACCGCAGGAACTCTTTTTGTTCCTTTTTTTCACCGGTGACGAGACAGGTGCGAATAGGCGACATGACAATGAGTAATGGGTAGTGAAGAATAAAACCCCCTCAATCCCCCTTTGGAAAAGGGGGACGGAAGAGGGATTTTTCTGATAACTAAAAACTGAAGACTACTATTTCTCTTTCTTCTTTTTCTTTTCTTCTTTTTTCGTACTTTCCTTTGTGCTTCCTTCTTCCTTCTTTAATTCCAGTCTGTGCGAATCATAATTAATGGACTCAATTATTCCTTCCATCTCCTCTCCCTCTTTTAGTTTCAGTTCGGAATAATCCGACACATCAAATTGATCGAGCGAGAAAAGCCCCTGCACATCCGGAACAATCTCCATGTAAACTCCTTGCGCATTCCATCGAAGCACTTTTCCACTCACACTCTGTCCTTCTTTGAAATCCGATACTTTTTCTTTCCATGGATCTTCCGTCAATCGCTTAATGGAAAGAGAAAGCTTCTCTCCGTCAATCCCGATAACAATCACCTCCACTTTGTCTCCCAAAGAGTAATGTCGAGCAGGATCTGATACATGCCCCCAATCAAGTTCCGACAAATGAACCAGTCCTTCTACTCCGTCAAATGTTACGAATATACCATATTTTAGTACCCCCGAAACTTCTCCTTTGACCGTATCTCCCACAGAAAGGTTTTTCCGTGTATTAACCGCTTGCTCTTCATGCGCAGCCTTTTCGGAAACAATGATTTTTCCGCTCTCTCTATCAACATTGATCACTCGAACTGCAAACTCTTTCCCAATATGTTCCTGTAATTTCTGAAAAATTTGATTGGAATCTGCCCCGTCCACACGGGGGTAATTGATAGGAGTCAATTGCGACACAGGTAAGAATGAACGAAGACCTTTGTAGTAGGCCATAAGTCCTCCTTTATTGGCTTCAAAAATTTTAACTTTTACAATCCGTCCTTCCTCCATAATGGAATTTAAATCCGCCCATGCCATATCTTGGGATGCGCGTTTAAGAGAAAGAACCACCAGTCCCAAATCATTCTCAGGATTAATAACTGCGGCTTCCAGTTCCGTTCCAATTTGCACTTCTTCATCAGACAAAACTCCTGCCGCTTCTTTCCGAGAAATAATTCCCGTTACTCCCCCCGGAAGCTCTAGCAATACACGAAAAGGCGTTATATCAATAACTGTGCCTTTTGCGGACGCTCCCGCTTTATACAAAACAATGCTCGTTGTATCTTTTTCGAGCAAATGAGCCATTTCTGTCATAGTATTGTTGCCGGTGCGAAATTTATAGATTTTTTACAACTTTTCCAATTCTGAGTCTATCGCACCGAAAATCCAGACCATCAGCACCAGAAAAGCGGCAAGATTGTAGGAAATTCTTTTCTTTTGTCAAAGAAAAGAATCGTATTTCGTATTACGTATCAAGTAGAACGTATAAAAAAAATAAATCCCAAATATTAAATACCAAATTCCAAACATTTCTTTTGTTCCTGATTTGTAATTTTGAATTTGATATTTGTTTGGTATTTCGTACTTGAATTGTATTATTTTTTCCTTTTGGTGTTCATTATTTTGGATTTTATACGTAATATAGTTTTTTCTGTGTAAAATGACATATCGAAAAAAATCTTTCCCCATATTGTCATCTCGACTGAAGTCCGCCTGAGGCGGACGGAATGGAGAGATCCCTTGTATTGTTTTTGGGTGCAAGGGATTCCTCCACTTC
>JAIPGU010000033.1 GCA_021735575.1 Candidatus Altimarinota bacterium
GTGGTGGAAGAAGTAGAGGGGACAGTTGTTAGTTGTTAGTTGTTAGTTGTTAGTTTGTAGTCTTTAGTCTTTAGTCTTTAGTTGTTAGCTTTTTTGGGTATTTCACCCCCTTTGATAAAGGGGGAAAATCTCCCGCCACAGCGGGGGATTGAGGGGGATTTTTCATAACTGAATTCCCGCTTTTGCGGGAATGACAGTATACTGTGGCAGATGAATTTGCTCCCAGCTGTCATTGGCGATTTCCCGACAAGCTACTACATCTATGAAGGGATATTGTGGATTATTTTTCTCGGACTACCAGCACTCTCCATCTGGAAATTTAAGAAATTGAAGTGGTACCTCCCACTCTTTGTATTCGCCGGTTGGGTGGTGTGGTATGGGAGTTATGTAGAACCGCAAAAGCTTGTCGTGCGGGAATTTCAAATAGAAATTCCAGAACTGCCTTCTCTGAGAATTGCCCTTATTGCCGATATTCACGTCGGACCGTATAAAGATTCCCAGTGGGTGCAAAAAGTCGTAGACGAGATAAATACACTAGAAGACATTGATCTACTTCTGATTCCGGGAGATTTTATTTTTGGAAATGCCACCAAATTCGCTTCAGAACTGGCTCCCCTCAAAGACATACAGATTCCCAAGAAATTTGCCACGCTCGGAAATCATGATCATGACATCGTCGAACCCAGAAATACAACTCAAAGCAAAACGGTGACCGAAACTCTTCGCAGTCTTGGCATCATAGAACTCAAAAATGCCCGATACTTCTGGGAAGAGCAGGGGATTTGGATTGTGGGCGTGGATGATAATGATCTGGGATATGATGATTTGGGGAAAGCCATGGGAGAGATAACACAGCCCAAAATTCTCATTGCGCATTCTCCGGATATTGTCGATGAAGTAACACAAATACCCAATCTCATCGTTTCTGGTCACACGCACTGCGGACAAATTCGTCTTCCTTGGCTCGGAGCGATTCCTTTTGTCATCCCCTCTCACAACGGAAAGAACCTCGAACGATGGTGGTATCCCGACAAACACGTCTTCGTCACCTGTGGAGTCGGAGAAGTGGGACCACGAGCGCGGCTTCTCAATCCGCCGGAGATTGTGGTGTTGGAGGTGAATTGAAAAAGAAAGTGAAGTGGCATAAAATACTTTTGTTATAGTATGAAAGATATTCCTGAGTGGAAAAAATTCGAGATTGCAGTAGCGTCATTTCTCAAGTCGCTAGGGGGAAATGCAAAAGTAACTCATGATGCAACTATTCCTGATGAAGATACAGGTTCTCCAAGACAAAGGGATGTTTGGATTGAATGTTCGGTATTGGGGTTATTCCCTGTTAAAATTTATGTGAGCTGTAAGTTTTTGAACAAGGCTCTTGATGAACAGGATATAGATGCTGTCATAGGAGAATTATTGTCTAGTGGAGCGGAGCAGGGAGCTGTTTACTCTAAGTCTGGTTTTAACAAACTTGCGCTTAAAAAAGCAAAGAAACATGGTATTTTTTGTTGCAGTCTTTACCAAAATCAACCTCCAGAAATTCCAAATATTATTATTTTAAAACATTATTGCTGTAAGTCGCGTTTTTTCTTAAAATGTCACAGAAAACCTGACCAGCTTGAGATATGGGGTGAGCTTTTTAGATTGAAAACGGACTCGGGGACTGTGCTCGATGAGATAGTAAAAACATTTGAGAGATTGGAAGAAGAATTGCTACAGGAAAAAAAGAGAGCAGGGAGATTATTCCCTAAAGATGGCTTTTTGATGTGCTCAGTGGAAGATGTGGACCATCAAAAAATAGAAGTGCAAGCAAGTTTGATATGGAAGGTCTATGAAGCCACTTTGTCGGGGTATATGGTTGATGGATCCTATGATTTTTCGCAACAAAAATTTACGGGAACTCAGACGGGTCCTATAATTAGCTTGAATACAGAAGATCCTGGAAATGGCTGGGTTTTATTAAAAGAAAGACCAAGCAATAATAAAAATACTTGTGTTGCAGTGCCCTCAAAGCCCGATTTTAGAAATTCAATAGAAAAAAGCTTGAGTTCTCAGAAAATAGATTTTCCGATTACGCGGAAAATGTATTGACATTGTCAATACAAAAATATAAGAGATAAATGAATTTTTCTTTCTCCTCTCTTATTTCTTATTTTTCAAACCCATGTCTCAAGACACCTATCTCCAAATTCGTATTTCCGAAGAAGAAAAAGAAGCTGCTCGTCTCGTTCTCTCTCGAATGGGACTCAGTTTGTCGGGAGCGGTGAAGATTTTCCTTCGGCAAGTGGTGCAAGACCAGAGAATTCCGTTTCCGATTGATACGGAAAAAACTACTTCTGGAGGCACAAAGCTTGAAAAACCTCTCCGAAAAGCAGAAACTATCGCCGAATGGAACAGTTTCACAAAGCGCAAGATTGGTTAAAAACACTGCAGAGCGAAGCACAGTTTTTTCGAGGGAAGGGACATCCGACCTTAGAAGTGACGAACAGGCTTCTGGACGCGTTTGATCGTCCAGATAAAACTTTCGCGTGGCGCGTCGTTGTCGGAGGGACAGCCGGAAAGGGGACGGTGTGTCGACTGACAGAGGACGTCTTGGTGCGTGCGGGGAAAAAGGTTACGACCTTTTTTTCGCCGCATGTACAAGTTATCACTGAACGCATCCGCATCAATGGACGTCTTATTGCGCAGGAAACCTTTGGCGAATGTATTCTTCGTGTTCGCGAGACAGCTACAAAAATAAATGTTGCTCCTACTTATTACGAAGCGATTATTGTTGCTGGGATTCTGGCGGGACGCGATGCGGGAAGCGAAATTCTGATTTGTGAAGTGGGATGCGGAGGAGAATGGGACGCGGTGAATGCGGTACAAGGGAAGCGCATTGCAGCGGTGACGTTTATCGGAGACGATCATCGGGAGATTTTTGGAGGAACGCTGGAACGAATCGCGGAAACCAAATCCGGTATTTTTACCGCCGATTCTATGCTCAATATCAGCGGAGAAAAGAAGTTTCAGAAGATTCTGGAACGTCGTGGACCCGTACACTTCATCAAGGGAATTCCACAAAAACTCAATAAGAAAATCGCTCGGGAAATTTGTGAATACCTTTTAAACATCCCCTCCCTCGGCTTGCCGTGCGAAGCTTCAGCGAAGCATGGTGGGAGGGGAATGAGGGGAGGGGGGAATAAAAAAGTGCATTTCGAAATGCAAAAAGTACACATTCCTGCGAGGTGGGAAAAAATTTCATTTGATAATGAGATCGCCACCCTCCCTTCGGTCGCTCGCGATGACAATGCTTCTGTCATTCTTGACGGCGCCCATTCTGCCCCACGCTTTCAGTATATCCTTCCAAAAATAAAAAAAATTACCGGCAAGAAGATTGGAGTTTTTGCCATGGTACACAATCACAATGCGGAAGCTTTCAAAATCATTGCGGATGAATTCGATGAAATTTTCTGGACGACGGTTCCTGGAGACAGAAAATGCTGGGATCCGGAAAAATTACAACAAACAATAGACAAAGGAGAAGTTCAAAAAGATCCTCTTCAGGCATTCAAGGAAGCACAAATGCATGAGGGTACGATTTTTGTTTTGGGGAGTTTCTATCTGGCGGGCGTGATTCGGAACTTGTTTTATGATCCGGAAAAGATTCTGAAGGAGGGGAGCGAATTCTTTCATACTCCCTCCTCTTAAAATAAGAGGAGGGTTGGGGAGGTGTTATTTTAACACCCCTCTACCTCCCCTCTTAAGATAAGAGGGGAGAAATACGAAAAACAAAAATGACCGACATAAATGCGGGTCCTTCCTGAAACGTCAATTAATCAATAACCGAAGCTAGTAACCATTTGACAGAAGAATTATAACACGGATTGAAAATAAAAGCAAGCGTTTTTGAGGGGTTTTACGCATGCGCATCCAGCACCTCATTGACGATACTGTCCGCCACTTTATTTTTCGCTCGCGGCACATGGGAAAAAGTCACAGAATTGAATTTCTCACACAGCAGTTTTGATTTTTCAAACGAAGGACGGATGTTGGGGTTTTTGGCTTTGTACGTTCCGTTCATCTGCTGAGTAATCAAATCCGAATCGAGACATACCTCCAGATCGGTAACATGATTTTTGAGGGCAAGACTCAGTCCTAGAATAAGTCCAGCGTATTCCGCGAAATTATTGGTTTGCGTCCCACAGTAGATTCCTTCTCGTGCGATTTCTTTTTTATTCTCATCGAGCAGCACTGCCCCACCGCTCGCGGGACCTGGATTCCCGCGGGATCCGCCGTCAGAATAGAGAATGCCTTTTTTCATTTCAAAAATTTCTCCACAAATTTCACCACCTCCCCTCGCTTCACGCTTTCTGTTTTTCCAGTATGCCGATCCACAAATTCAACCGAGTCTTCGTCGAGTGTTCTCTGGCTGATCACAATTCGGCAGGGGATTCCCATGAGTTCATGATCGGCGAATTTCTGTCCGGGACCGATTTTTTTGTCTTGGCGGTCGTCGTAGAATACTTCAATGCCAGCATCTTGTAGTTCTCGGTACAACTTTTCTGCTTCTTCGTTTTTATTGAGTGAAGCCAGATACACCTGGAAAGGAGCCACTGACATTGGCCACTTGAGCCCTTTCTCATCCTGAAATATTTCCGCGAGTGCTCCCATAATGCGGGAAATGCCAATCCCGTAGCATCCCATGGTAATGGGTTGTTCCTTGCCGGATTCATCAATGTATTTGAATTTAAACGCATCAGAAAACTTCGTCGCCAGAGGGAAAATATTCCCGACTTCAATCGCTCTGAATGTCTCATACTTCTCTCCGGTGTCTGGATACAAGTCGCCGGTTTTTGCGGTTTTAATGTCGTAGAATTGCTCTGGTTCGGGTAAATCGCGTCCGAAGTTCACATTCACGGTGTGGTAATGGGTTTTATTGGTTCCCATTTCGAAGTTCATGCGTCCTTTCATAGACTCATCCATGAAGACTCGCACTTTGTCAGGCAATCCAAGCAGTCCCGCATATCCGATTTCGGCTTTGGTGATCTTTTTCACAGCGCTCTCTGATGCGAGCTGTAATGATTTGCATCCGACAGCTCGCTTGAGTTTAATTTCATTCACATCATATCCTCCCCTGACCGCCGCCGCGATAAACTCGCCGGTATCGGTTTCAAAAAACAGAGTCTTGGTAGTTTTTTCGACTGGAATTTTTAAAAATTCCGCCAGATCCTCAACCCCTATGATATTTTCCCCATGCACATCTTCCATCGGAAGCATTTTTTCGTCTTTGTAGGTGACGGGCGGAGCTTCGGCGGGTGCAATTTCTTTGTTGTAGGAGAGTTTTTTGCTCTTCACATGAAACACAGTATCTTCACCTGTCTCGCATCGCGTCTGAAACTCATGGGAAAACTCAGAAAAGTCTCCGCCATCTGCCGCGACTACTGAGGTAATATCACCAATGCCGAGTCGTTCATAAATTTTGATATAGGCTTGTTTTTGAATTTCATAGTACTTTTCAAAGTCTTCTTCAGAGGTATGAAACGAATACGCATCCTTCATGAGAAACTCTCGTCCTCGGAGAAGTCCGGATTTGGGACGTGGTTCATTGCGAAATTTTGCTTGAACTTGATAGGTACAGACAGGAAAGTCTTTCCATGATTTACAAAAATTCTGTACCAAGGGTGTGACAATCTCCTCGTGGGTAGGGGAGAGGGCAGAGTGTCTGTCGAGTTCAGTTTCTAACTTGTAAAGTACCGACATGGTGTGCCACCGTCCGGTTTGTTCCCACTTTTCTTTGGGAGCGAGAACTGGCATGAGAATTTCTATGGCTCCGGCTTTGTTCATCTCATCGCGTACGATATTCTCAATGTTGCGAAGTACGCGCAGTCCGAGAGGGAGAAATGAAAAAACGCCTGCCATTTCTTTCTGAATAAACCCAGCGCGAATGAGAAGACTTGCATTGCGAGAATCTTCTCTCTTCGGAGATTCTTTTTGGGTTTTGATGTAAAGGTTTGAGTATTTCATAATTTTAGATAACAAGTTTACAAGATAACGAGATTACGAGTAAAAACCATAAGTACGGATATTGTAGAATTTTTGGAGAATGATTTCTAGTACTTTTGTTTTTTGTTTTTTATTCTTTAAAAATTAAAACTTGTAATCCTGTAGTTTTGTGGTCTTGTTCTCTGTTTTTGTATTGACATTGTCAATACAAAATTGAACACAAGAAATGTTCAAAATACAAATATTGTACAATTTATTTATTCAAAATTTTATTGATACAATAGGTCCAGGCGCCAAGGGGAGTGGTGTAAACTTCTTGTTGTATTTTTTCGAACTCTTTTTTGAAAAGGGTGTCTTTCTGGTTCCTAAAATGCTTCGCATATCCGTCCGAAATCATACGCTTATTGATAAAAATTTCCGGGTTTCGTTTCCCTCCCAAAGGGAGAAAAACATAGCGTAGCAACTTCTTTTCTTCGTTGAACTGAGAAATATCTTTTTTGAGATAGACTTTTTTCCCCAGTATGAGTTCCTCTAAATGCCTTTTTGAGGCCTGCCCGAAACATCCGAATCCAACTCTTTCGTCCGCAGGGGAGGGAACTTCTAATCCTATCATTTGGACAGCAAGCCCATTCGTGAGAAAAAAACTTTGTCCATCTGTTACTTTTTCAACGACACCAACGGAAATAGGAGCGAGAAAATGTGCGTATTTTTCTCTGAATTTTTTTCCAAAATATCCCTTTGCGTGAAGCGATTTCTTGAGATTTCCTTTTGTGCATGTCCCCCAAATACCGGATTTATTCGATTGTGCTTCTTTCTGAGCGGAAGCGTAGGACGTGGGAAGATCGGAAAAAGAATCCGTTTTTGCAAAACCATGCTCCAAGAGAAACAGGGAGATATCTATTTTTCCTATTTTCACAAACCCTCGAAAAAAATTCTTTTGAAATTCTTCCGTCTTTTTCCATTGTATTTCTTTTCCCTCGATCAATTCCTGAAGAGAATGAAAGATGAATCGAGAAAGACACTCTTCTGATTTTTGAGGGAAAAATATATCAGGAGTGGTGATTCCAGCCAGTTTTATTTTGGTTCCATCGGCAAGAAGGAGATGATTGCTGTCGAGGACGCGTCTTACATTCCCTTTCTGCCAGAGGGACGACGCCCCTTCTGCTTTTTTTGAGAAATGTAATGACAATGTAGTGACAATTAAAAGTGTGCCGCAAAGAAGCTGGATTGTGAAATTTTTGGAAGCCTTGTTCTTCATATAAAAAAATACGTTGTAAAAGTTGTTTTTTTTTCTACAATGGCGCGGCACTATATCCAAAAAAATATGGCTCAAAATTTAAAGAAAATTTCAGGATCCAAAATTTCATTTCAGTTTTCAGTAGAAGCGGAAGACATAAAAAGAGCTCGCAAGAAGGTGCTTGATCGTCTTCGAAGGGATGTTTCCCTTAAAGGGTTTCGGAAGGGCTCAGCTCCCGATGCTATGGTGGTAGAGTCGGTAGGGGAGCAGCGCGTGTCCTTTGAATCTATAAATGAAGCTCTGGAAGAAAAATATCTTCTTTTTCTAAAAGAAAACAAAATCCAGCCAGTGAGTGCTCCTGATTTGAAGGTCGGAGATTGGCAAAAAATGCCTTTGGAAGTGAAAGGGGAAGTGGAGGTTTTTCCGGAAGTTGATCCCGGTAATTACAAAAAAATTACGATGTCCGCTTCCGCAGTAAAAGTGGAAGAAAAGGAAGTAGATGAGGTTATAGAGAATATCATGCGAGAAGCGGGACTAGGGAAGGAAGTCGCTCGCGCGGCCCAAAAAGGAGATCTGCTAAAAGTTGATTTTTCTGGTGCTGATAACAAAGGAAATGCTGTCCCCAATACGGATGGGAAAGAAGTACCGTTTGTGCTGGGAAGCGGGCAATTTCTGCCAGATTTAGAAAAAGCCTGCGAAGGCATGAAGGCAGGGGAGGAGAAGAAAGGAATAAAGGTAAAATTCCCTTCCAATTATCATTCAGAAACGATGGCAGGGAAAACGCTTCTCTTTACGCTTAAACTTCATTCCGTCACAGAAGTCTCTGTTGACAGCTTGGATGAAAAGGGGATTGAACAGATAACACAACGAAAGAAAACGAAGAAAGAATTTCGGGAAGAAGTAAAAGGAATGGTACAAAGAAATAAAGAGGATCAAGAAAAAAAGAAGCAGATTGGGGAATATAATGAAGCGTTGCTAAAAACCGTCAAAGCCGATTTACCGGCTTCTTGGATTACCAAAGAAGTAGAAATGCGTATGCATGAGTTAAAGAACTCTCCGCAGTATAAGCATGATCCAGAAGCATTTTGGAAGGCGATAGGAAAGAAAGAAGAAGATATAAAAAAGCAGTTTGCAAAAGATGCAGAAAAGAACCTGCTTGTATTTCTCGCACTTTCTAAAATCACGGAACTGGAAGGTATAGAACTCGATAAAGATGAAATGAAAAAAGCTGAGCTCTTGGCACAGCATAGAATGTCACAGGGGCAAGCTCAAAATAATGACCAAGAAATCCAAAGCGTGGCACTCCAGCTCCGCATTGACAAATATTTGGAGGGGGTTAGACTTTCCAAGAATTAAAAATATACATGAGAAAAACCTATTTCATTATCGCGCTTGTTTTTGCCCTTTTTGGGCTTATTATCGCTTTTGAAAATATAGCGACTTCCGCCATGGTTCTCGTACTATTCGGGTCTTCCAATCAAAGTCTTTTCTTTTCATTTGCGCTCATGTTGATTATCGGGACTTTGTGCGGGTTTTTTCTGGGTTTGGCATATTCTGCAAAACCAAAGAAGAATCCAATAGATTCTGTCGATACAATTGATTTGTAATAGTTTCCCAAAGAGAGGAATTGAAGCGCGTAAGAAATATTTTCTCCTGCTTGGAAAGAGGAGGGGTTTTTGTAGAAGAAGGGGCATATAAGAGCTCTACGAAGTTTTCACAAGAGTCCTCCCTCGCCTTGTTTTTTGGGGAACATTCTTTTCTTGTATTACTTTTTGAATAAAATAATTGTTCAGCCTCATGGGCATTGTATACAAAAATTATACGAAATAGAAAAAAAATATGGTTCATGAAACGTTTTTGTTCTCAGCTTAGCCCTGTCTACATAAGGATAATACCTTTTCCATGAAAAAATCTTTTGACTTTTTTTTTGAAAGCGAATACTTTTTGTGTACTTCGGTATTTTGCGCAAAAAATATGCTCAAAAAAATATTCGGTTCCGGGGCAAGAGTGAAACTTTTTCAGCAATTTCTCTCTCATCCCAATGACGAGTTTTTTATTCGAGAATTAACTCGAATTCTTGACGAACAGATAAATTCTCTTCGAAGAGAGCTAGAAAACTTAGAAAAGATAGGGCTCCTGAAATCGACAGATCGAAATCGAAAAAAATACTACCGTATCAATCCTCATTTCCCCTTACTGCACGAACTGACTTCCATTGTTCGGAAAACAAATGGGATCAATCAAGATCTGCTCAAGCAAATATCAAAATTGGGGGATATCGATATTCTTATTCTCACGGGAGAATTCCTGGAGAAGGAAAGCGAGACGGATATTTTTCTTGTCGGAGATGTAAAGAGGGGTGACCTCCAGAATTTTTTAGACACGACTTTTCCGGGGAAAAATATTCGGTACGTACTCATGACTCGGGAGGATTTCCTCTATCGCATGACACTCAAAGATAAATTTGTTCAAAGAGTATTTTCAGACAAAGAAAATATTATCCTGAAGAATAAGATGAAAAAAGATACAGAAGGACTCGTGGGGATTTAATCGTCCTTTTCCTCTGAGAAAAAACTTGCATTTCAGCTATTTCTTCTTACAATCCTCGCGATTTAGTTTTCTATTATGAGCCAATTACTTCAGCAATTCACGGAAAAATTTTGTAAGACATCTGTTCCTGATATTCGTCCGGGATATCAAGTACGTGTACATCAGAAGATTCAGGAAGGAAATAAAACACGTGTACAGGTGTTTCAGGGAATGGTTATTGCGACGAGTAGCGGGCATGGGGTGAATGATACATTTACCGTTCGAAAAGTCTCTGAAGGAATAGGAGTTGAGAAAGTATTTCCGATTCACTCTCCTTTGATCGTGAAAATTGACGTACAACGGGCTCATAAGACCCGAAGATCAAAATTGAATTTTTTACGAGACCTTTCTGGAAAAGCATTAAGACTCAAGGAAATCCCTTTCCAGTTGCGGGAAAAAGAGTTCGCAGGAGGTGTGGGATCAGAAGTTGCAGGGGACATGGTGGAAGAAACAGCTCCTGAGACAGAAACCGCTCCAGCGCCTGAAGCTCCGGCGGAAGAACCCGTACAAGAAGAGACTCCAAAGCCTGAGCCAACACCTGAAGAAGCTCCTGAAAAAGAGCAAGAGAAGAAATAAGAAAGAAGAAATAGGGGTATTTCAAAAAAATGTCTTCCTGACCCCGCACCTTTTGAATATCAGGGTTTCGTTTTTTATTGTGAGTTTGAATTCTTGTACTCATTGAATATAAACCGAAGGTTTTTGATTCAAAAGGTGCGGGAGAAGGAACTTCATTGTCATCGCGAGCGAAGCGCGGCGATCTCAGAAATACAGATTGCCACGTCCTTCGCTTTGCTCAGTCCTCGCAATGACAATGAGTGTTCGTTTGCGTTTTTTTCACTTGGCTTGTAATCTTGTAGACTTGTCGACTATTTATCTATAGCTATTTCTAAATAAAAGTGCATAATACAGATATGTACAGTTTAGATTATCGGCTTCGCGTGTTCGAGATAAAAAAAGAAGAGGGATTAACGTATGAAGAAACGAGAAAAAGGTTTCGAATTTCAATGAGAACG
>JAIPGU010000034.1 GCA_021735575.1 Candidatus Altimarinota bacterium
GGATCCCCGGGTTTACACCCGGGGCAATTTCGAGTATATTATTTTGTTTTTCTTCAGATCTAAATGCTTCCTTTGGAACAAAATTCCCTTGCCTTTTCTCTTTTTTTTTATAACATATCAACGAATATTGATATTTTATGGACGAATTGGAAATCGCCAAACACCTCAAAATCCTATCCGAACCCCATCGGATAAAAATTATCCGCACCGTCTGCAAAAAAGAATCCTGCGTCTGCGAATTGCAGAAAAAAATAAAAATTCCTCAAAACCTCCTTTCTCATCACCTCAAAGTCTTGAAAGATTGTGACATTCTCATCGCTCGAAAAGAAGGTCGTTTCATGCATTACTCACTCAATAAACTGAAACTGAAGTCTCTTTTTTCTATTTTTTCTTGTCTTTTTTCTCCCTAATTTGTCATTGCGAGAAGTTCGCCGTGGCGAACGACGCGGCAATCTCCTGATTGTGCCATGAGATTGCTTCGCTACGCTCGCAATGACAATGTATGTTATTTTGTAATTATTTTCTCATGATCACTGCTCTCGCTCACTGGCTGACCTTCTCCGTTCTGAAACTCACCGCAGGAACACACCTCGCTGAAAGTGTGCATTTTTTCGTGTACGACATAGTCAAAATAATTCTGCTTCTACTCGTGGTAACGTATATCATGAGCTTTCTTCGGCACTATTTGCCGATGAGCGCGATCAAAAATTTCTTGAGCAGGCACCGATCATCGGGACTGGATTACTTTTTTGCGACTGTTTTTGGAGCGATGACGCCCTTTTGCTCGTGCTCTTCCATCCCTCTTTTTGTGGGATTTGTACGCGCGGGAATTCCGTTGGGAGTGACGCTCTCTTTTCTCATCACCTCCCCCCTCGTCAACGAAGTGGCATTGGTGCTTTTTTGGAGTCTTTTTGGGTGGAAGTTCACCCTCATTTATCTCGTTTCCGGGCTCGCGGTGGGTATGATAGGAGGAATCATTTTGCAAAAAATGAAGTTGGAATCCTCTATTGTCGAATTTCTGAGTAAACCTCAATGCTCGTGCGCAGGAGGACAGAGCATGCAGAAAAAAAGTTTGTGGCAGAGTATTTCCGAAGAAGCCTTGGGAATCACAAAAAAGATTGTCCCCTATCTCATCATAGGAGTGGCAGTCGGTGCGTGGATTCACGGATATATTCCAGACGGATATTTCGAAATATTCCTCACACAAAACGCCTGGTGGACGGTCCCTGTGGCTGTCATCCTCGCCGTACCGCTTTATTCTAATGCCGGTGCCGTAGTCCCGATTATCGATTCACTCGTCACCAAAGGCGTGCCTATTGGAACCGCGCTCGCCTTTATGATGGCGGTAGTTGGGCTCTCGCTCCCCGAAGCGCTCATTTTGAAACGCGTGATGAAAACAAAACTTCTTCTGGCTTTCTTTGTTGTTGTCACTGTGGGAATTATCGTGTTGGGGTACTTGTTTAATTGGGTGTTTTAACACAAGAATCAGCCCCCCTTATCCCGTCCGCAAAGAGTTATGCGTTCCCGCATATAGCGAACCAACTTTAAAATTACATCCCCTCCCCAGCGTGGGAGGGGGTTGGGGGGAGGGGGTTCTAAACACAAAAATCACCCGCCCCTTGTTCCTCTCTCCCCGCTAGGAAGAGGAGAGAAGCGTGTACATTTATTCAAGCCCCATTAAGGATTTGAGGTGCGCTTTATTTTTTACTTTCGTGTAGTTTTCAGGGGTATTTCCTGTTTCAATGGTCAGGAGCAATAGGAATAGAACCCTTCAAAAATAGAGGTACAATCTCAGAAAGGAGTTTCAAGATTTTGGTTTTATAAAAATGAGGGTGCCCTATCTCCATAGAGCATCGGTCACCATAGAACCCTTTTATTTGATTTTATTTTCTTGATTTTTTACGAAATATCGGATAGGATAGAAATAGACACTATCCGATATGAAAGAAATCTTACAACGCATTCAAAAAAAGAAAAAGAAGCTGGATCAACTTCGTCCACTTCCCGCATCTATTCTTGAAAAATTAAAACATGATTTATCGCTTGAATGGACGTATAACTCCAATGCGATAGAAGGAAATACGCTCACCCTTCAGGAAACACGGCTGGTACTTGAAGAAGGGATAACGATTAAAGGGAAATCGCTCCGAGAACATTTTGAAGCCAAAAATCATGAAAAGGCAATCGAATATTTAGAAGAATTTGTACAAACAAAAGAAGTAATTACAGAAAGTCAAATTTTGGAAATACATAAATTAGTGCTCGATGGTATAGAAGAAGATTTTGCTGGACGATATAGAAATGGACAAGTTCGCATCATGGGAGCAAATTTTATTCCTCCTTCGGCGCAAAAGGTACCTGATTTAATAGTTCAATTTGTGGAAGATATAAAAAATTCCAAACAAGGGAATATATTGGAAAGAGCGACATTTTCCCACCACCGGTTTGTATGGATTCATCCGTTTTTCGATGGAAATGGAAGAACTGCTCGACTGTTGATGAATATCCTTTTTATGCAGGCAGGCTACCCACCCGCAGTAATTCTCCGGAATGATCGAAAAAAATATTATGAAGCCCTCAATCAGGCAAATAAAGGTGATTATGCAAAGTTAGAACTTCTTGTGGGACAAGCTTTAGAAAGATCTCTTGATATGTATCTTTCGGCGTTTCAGACACAAACAAAAGAAGAAACCTATCAACTGCTTTCTTACTTGGCACCTCATACACCTTATTCTGCGGAATATTTGGGGCTTTTGGCTCGTCGTGGAAGTATTGATGCCTATAAAGACGGTAGGAACTGGCTCTCAACCTTGAAAGCCGTGAAGGAATATAAAAAGGCACAAAAATAATTTCATTAGTGCTCTCTTTAGATAGGCGATAGGTCTCGAACCCTTAAAAATACGATAAACAAGCCCATAAAGACTTGTTTGGATCAATTTTACTAAGAATTATTAGTGCCCTTAAAAGCTAGCGAAGTGAATCCATGACTGTCTTAATGCCCTTCGTGGCAGGCGCGGAAGGAATCGAACCCTTAAAAAACCTTGAAACAATCCACAAGAGCCTCCCCAATGTTTTTAATTCACAAAAGTCTCAATTTTTATCGCCATAGGGCATCGGTCACCATAGAACCCTTTTCCTTGCATTTTTTAGAATGTTTTTCTCGGAAATATCGGATAAACATAAAATAATCTCATCCGATATTCAATGTTTTACTTCTAAATTCTTTGTTTCCCCTTGCTTTGTTATAACAAAAAGAATAAAATGTGGGTACAATGACAAAAGAAGAGAAAATAATTCTCAAATTTAAAACTTCTCCACAATCAGTTTCTTTGGTTGAGCTTCTCAACTTGATGAAACGGGGAGGCATAGAGATTGTCCAAGGAAAAGGAAGTCATGTTATCTGCAAAAAAGAAAATGAAATTCTGATCGTCATTCCCATCCATAAAAATGATTGTAAACCATTTTATAAAAAGAAAATTCTCAAAATATTACTCGCTCATAAACTTCTCCAATGATTACCAACACATTCACTATCGGCTCTCGAAAATATGAATATAAACTCGGAAAACCTTTTCAGGAAGAGGGGGAAAAATTGATGCACTTTTCTTGCTCGAAGTTAGGAATAGATCAGGATTTTTTAGCAGAAGACATTCCAGAACTTATTCTTGATCTTCCTAATATGGCTTATAATCTAAAACAAAGCGTAAAACAGGGCACATTTATTCGTATAAGAATAAAAACGGAAGAAAAAGAAATAATTGAAAAGAAAGCTATGGACGCAGGAAAAACAACTTCTGCCTATATCAGAGAAAGAGCATTAAGCACCTAAATTCTCTCATTAGTGCCCTACATACATAGGCAATAGGTCTCGAACCCTAAAAAAGACGATAAACAAGCCCACAAAGGCTTGTTGGGATTGAATTATCAAGAAATCATTAATGCCCTATTTCCATAGGAAAGCTAATCTATGACTAGCTTAATGCACTACTTGGCAGGCGCGGAAGGAATCGAACCCTCAATATCGGTTTTGGAGACCGAGGTTATACCATTTAACTACGCGCCTTTCTCTTTGCTATTAAGAAACTCTCTCCCTTTTCCGGTTTTAAAGAACTCCTCTCTCAGAGATGCTTCTTCTTTCGTGGAGAATTTTTCGGTGTAAAAAAGAATAAGTGGTCTTCTGTTTTTTGTTGATTTCACCTGTCCATTGTAATGTTCTTTTAACCTCCTTTCCAAACTTTGTGTCATACCAATGTAACGCTTGTTATCTTTTTCGCTTCTAAGAATATAAACTATATACATTTGAATGCTGATAGGAATCGCCCGCCTCAGGCGGGTTGGAGACCGAGGCTAGCCCGTCTCTGACGTGGTTATACCATTTAACTACGCGCCTTCGTCGGCGAAGACTGCGCTTACTTCCCCGCCTCAGGCGGGTTCGTTGCTCCGTCTCACCTCCTCTCACTCACATGAACTACTCGGCTTCATAACGTTCCTCGCTTGTTACACGCGCTCGGAACTATTCAGCCTGCGTTACCCCATGTTCGTGGGTTTAAAATTCCCAAAAAGAGCGCGGGAATACTATGTTCCAACGCCCCAAAAGTCAACTTTGCCCTTCTCTCATTACTCTTCCCTCCTATGCTCAATCAAATACACAATTTGGCGAGGGTTTGTTATTTTAAAAAGATGAAAATTATCTTTTCCTCCGATAAAAGACACTTTGATATCTCCGTATTCGAAAACACGTCCCCACAAATTTTGTTGAAACGTTACCGTCTCCACTTTATCAACCATGTGTTTTTCTTCGTATGGGAAAAGAATTCCTTTGTGAAAAGTAATCGTATGCAAATCAATCTTGTAATACTCTGAAAACCAACGCAGAAAGAGCCAAAAAGAAAACAATAATTGCAGTATTATAAGCACCACAAAGACACCCGTGTCGTACGCCACAATATTGAAAAACAAATCATCACTGAAACGCGAAAAAGCATCTCCTGCAAAAGCAGTAATAAGGAACAAGATATCGGAGAGCACCATCACCCACACAATTTTGAGGAAGAGGACAATAGGCGCTCTCCGAATAATGAATGGCAACAGAGTTTTTTCAGTCATGCCAAGACAAGAAATTACTTCTCGACTTCAATTTTCAAACTCTTCTTTTTTGCTTCCGGACGTTTGGGAACAGTGATAGTCAAAACTCCGTCTTTAGACTTGCATTTTACATTTTCCAAATCCGCATGAGATGGGAAATTAACCTTCCGACAAAAAGAACTAAAGGAGCGTTCACGGCGCAAGAAATTTTTTTCTTTTTCTTCCTGTTCGTTTTCGTGCTTTCCACTCACCACAATGCCGTCATCTTCAATTTCCACGGAAATATTTTCCGGAGAAAACCCAGGCAAATCCGCCGTTACCTGAAACTCTTTTTCATTCTCCGCAATGTCCATGGAAGGCAAAAAAGAGCTCTGCCGATCCCATAAATGGGAATCAAAAATAGTCGGAAAACTCCAAAAATCCCCTAAAAAATTATCCCATGCGCCTTCAAACGGCGAGAGACTTTGAGAAGATTGCCGATGCCGAGGAATAATGTCTTTCATGTTTGAAAGGATTAAGAAGTAATTGTCATTATTGGCACTCCTAAGTGTAGACTGCCAAAAAAAGAGTGTCAAGAAATTTTTTGAAAAGAAGGGACAAGTGTTTTGAAAAATTTCCAAGGAGAGATGCTAAAAAATCCCTCTGTACGTCTTTTCGTTTCTGTGCCGAATGCGTGTTATCGTAATCACTTTTTCTTTTTCTTCTGTTATGAAAATAACGCGATAATCGCCCACACGAAAACGAAAATGAGAGCGAAGTCCTTGTAATTTTTTAACGGAAACACTCGGAAAAGATTCTAGTTTTTCCAGGGACTTTTTGAGGCGTTCTTGCACTCCTAATGGCAGATTTCTTAACTCTTTCACCGCGCTTTTGGCAAGAGTGATTTTATACATCTTCTAAAGCAACAACAGGCTCATTGACCCTGCTCTCGGAGACAAGCACATCTATCAAATCTTCAATGTGGCTCGGTTTTAAATAATTTACAGAAAAAACTACAGAGATTTTCTCTCCTTTTTCGTTCACCACATACGATACACCTTTATTCATTCTTACTTTGATTGTAAATTGAAAACCGAAAAATACAAGTTGAAAAAATGTATATTTCATGAAATTATCTCTCTCGATGAAGCCCCCATTTGAACGATTTATTTTTGAAAATTTTTCTTTCGTCCCACAAACGAAGAAACTTATTTTGGAATACTCGCTTGATCAAAAAATAACCTTCCGCGAAGAATTTGTATTTCCATTTGAGTTTGCCCCGCACTATGAAAAAAAAGCGCTCGAACAAGCGATGTTCGGAGCATTTGTCATGTGTGGCATCTCGTACTACAAAGCGTTTCTTCCACCAAAAATCGAGTTCTCCCAGAATGAACTAACCGCTTCGCAAGCACAATTTTTCCAAAAAACATGGGAACGAGGTTTAGGTGAATTTTTTTACCGAAATAATCTCCCGACGAAAGGAAGCATACCATTTTCCGCATCAGGAAAAGAGGCTCCTGTTCCTGTTCAAATCAAGCATCTTGAAGGTTCTCTCGTCCCTCTTGGCGGTGGCAAAGACTCACTGGTGAGCGCAGAACTCCTCAAAGAAGCAGATGAGGAATTTGAAACGTGGACGGTGGGAGATTTTCCATTTCTCAACCCCATGACCGAGCGCATTGGCACACCACACTTACGCGTCAAACGCACGCTCGACCCAAGGCTTTTTGAACTCAATGAAGCGGGTGCACTGAACGGACACATCCCGATTTCTGCGATTCTGGCATTTTTGGGGGTGGCAAGCGCCATCCTTCGCGGACGAAAAAATGTCATCCTCTCCAATGAACACTCTGCGAACGAACCAACAGTCGGAGACGTGAATCATCAATACTCCAAATCGCTCGAATTTGAACAGAATTTTCAAAACTATGTGTGCGAAAATATTTCCCCAGACATCAATTATTTTTCACTTCTTCGCCCACTGTCAGAATTGAAGATCGCAGAAATTTTTGTACACAAGTGCTGGAAGAAATACTCCCGACTTTTCGCGTCATGCAACACAAACTATCAACTCCGCCCCCTTGTAACCGCGACGGCGTCGTCGCGGAAACAATGGTGTGGTAATTGTCCCAAATGCGCCTTTGTCTTTTCTATCCTCGCTCCATTTGTCCCGCGAGAGGAACTTGTCGCGCTCTTTGGAAAAAATCTTTTCGAAGATAAAAATCTTGAATCAACATTTTACGAACTTCTAGGAATGACCGAATCCAAACCATTCGAATGCGTAGGAGAAATTGAAGAAGTCCGATATGCCCTAGAACAGGCACGAAAAAATTTCCCAGAAAGCGCCAAATTTCAATTCCCCGCATCAAAATTTGATCCGAAAAAAATGCATCCTTCGTCCATGCCGGAAAGATTCACAACACTTTTAACTCAGCACACTTCCTGTCATCCTGAATTTATTTCAGGATCTCTTATAAAATGATTCTAGATCCCGAAACAAGTTCGGGATGACAATAGCCCATGAAATTCGAAAACTTCTCCTCTCTCCAAAAAATCCTCCTCTACGGCTACGGTCGAGAGGGACAGTCGAGCGAGCAATTTTTAAAATCAAAGTTTCCACATATTTCTCTCACCATTTTTGAGGACAAAGAGGGTCTTCCAAAGTTGGATTTTTCTTCTTTTGATCTCATATTAGTCAGTCCAGGGGTCCCACGTAAAAAAATAACCGGTGTAATACCGGAAAAAATCATGAGCCAGACGGAACTTTTTTTCGAAAATCTGCCGGAGGAAAAACGAAAACGCGTGATTGGTATCACTGGAACCAAAGGAAAGTCCACAACCGTAAAATTCTGCGCAGAAATGTTAGAGAATGCTGGTAAAAAAGGAGCGATTGGCGGGAACTATGGAGTACCGCTCCTCGACCTCTATGATGATTTTTTAGGTGATACACTGGAATGGATCGTTTGTGAGCTTTCAAGTTATCAGCTTGAACATCTCAAGGTTTCTCCCCACATTTCTATCTTTCTCAACTTTTTTCCCGATCACTTAGACAGACATGGCACAACGGAAAATTATTTCAACGCGAAAAAAAATCTCTGGTCGCACCAAAAATCAGGCGATATTTTCATCGTACCAGAAGTATCTCGCACACTGATTGGGAAAAGTCCTCAGAACCCTATTTTTGCAAAACCAGCACCAGAAGAATTTTTCCCAAAAAACTCGATTCTTCGATTTTTGCATTTTCGTCAAAACCTCGGCGCCGTTGTAAAACTGGCAGAACTGCTTCAGATTCCAGAAGAAGTGCTTCAAAAAACGGCTCAAAAATTCCAAGGGCTCCCTCATCGGTTGGAATTTGTGGCGAAAAAAAACGACATCCGGTTTTACGACGATTCTATTTCTACCAATCCCGATAGCACACTCGCGAGTGTGAATGCTTTTGGGGAAAAACTTGGCAGTATTATTCTCGGCGGACAAGACCGCAATCAAAAGTTTGATACGCTCCTTGCGCGACTCAAAGAACTTCGTGTACAGATAATTGTCCTCCAATCAGAAATATCCGACCGTATTTTCCGCACTGCGGAAAAACAGAATATTGAAAAAATAATACTCGCCAAAGATATCCCGGGAGCCGTATATAGTGCCACTCAAAAAACACTCAAACGGAAAATTTGTCTCCTCTCTCCCGCCGCTCCCAGCTACGACCGATTCAAAAACTTTCAGGAAAAAGGAAGCGTTTTCCAAAAAGAAGTGAAGTCTTCCAAGGCAAAATAACACTCTGTTCCTCTGAGCAAAACGAAAGGAAAGAAAAAATATTCATTACATAAGCTATAAGGAAGATTCTTCGCCCCACCGAGGTGGGACTCCCTGGCCTGCCTGCCCTGTCGGTCTAGGCCAGGGCTCGGCCGAGGGCAGGCAGAAAGACGGTCATTTCTCATCGAAGTATTTTCCCCTCTTTCCCTGTCATCCTGAGGAGTTTCGCGTATGCGAGACGATCGAAGGATCTTCTTTTTTTCTGCCAGTCACCCGCCCTCGGGTGACGGTCATCCCGCGTACGCGGGACTCTCGTCGAGATGACGAGAAATAAATTTTTTGATCATTGATCACTGACCATTGTTCATTGCCTCACCCCTCATTGTCTTCACTCAAAAGCCGGATCTTGATCGGCTGTTCTTGTAATACTTCAATTTCCGCTCCGCACAGAGAACATTCCAAAATTTCTCCCTCGGTAATGTCTGTCCGCTCTACTTCAAACTTTCCCCTGCAGTCCGGACAAAAAATATAGATTTCCTTTTTCATTGCGGTGGGGTTCTGGTTGAACTTCGTTCGACTTTCTAACGTTTTCTCCAGAAAAATCAACTTTTCTTCTGTTGATTTTTCAACCGAAAAATTGTTTCGAGCGCTTCACGAGGAGTTAATTCGTCTGGATTGATCGCTTCCAAAAAAAGATCCAGTTCAGATGGCGCTTCTTCTCGTATAACTTTGTGATGCACTCGTGGCAGGGAAAATAAATTCGGCTTGCCGGATAGTAAATTTTCAGACTCAAGTCGCACAAGTACACTTCTCGCATTCTCAATCACGTCTTTCGGGATACCAGCACACACTGCCACATCGATGCCAAACGAATCAGAAATACCTCCTTTCTCGACGCGGCGTAAAAATTCGATACCATCTTTTTTCTGAAGCGCCGATACATGAAAATTTTCTGCATTCTTCAAACTTTCCACCAACTCGATAAGTTCATGAAAATGTGTCGCAAATAATGTTTTGCACCGAACACGATCATGCAAGAATTCAGAAATAGCCCAAGCAAGCGAAATACCATCAAATGTAGAGGTTCCTCGCCCTATCTCGTCCAAAATCACAAAACTACGAGCCGTCGCGAGATGTAAAATTCGCGCTGTTTCCGCCATTTCCACAAAAAACGTGGACTTCCCCGCCGCTAAATTATCAGATGCTCCCACGCGAGTAAAAATTCTATCATGTATCCCCGTTTTCATATGCTTTGCCGGAACAAACGACCCCACCTGTGCCAAAAGCACCAAGATTGCGTTTTGTCGGAGAAAAGTAGATTTTCCCGCCATATTTGGTCCCGTAATTAAATGAAAATAAGATTTATCCGACATCTGGAGAGAATTGGTAATAAACACTTCCCCCGATAATTTTTCTACAACTGGATGACGCCCTTGCTCTACCACAAATTCTACGCTGTCTTGTACTACAACCGGACGTGTCCATCTATGTTTTTCGGCGGTTCGGGCAAAACAGAGTAATGCATCCAAACGAGCAATAACACGCGCTGATTCTTGTATTTGTGGGGTGTATCGCAATATTTCTTCTCTCAACTCCAAAAATAACGCATGTTCCAGCTCATTTTTTTTGGATTCCGACGACAATATTTTCTGTTCCTGTTCCGCCAATTCCTCCGTGGTAAAACGTTCCGCATTCACCAGTGTTTGACGACGAATCCAATGAGAAGGCGCTTTTTCGATCTGCGCTTTAGATACTTCCAAGCAAAATCCAAAATTATTCGAATACTTTATTTTTAAATTTTGAATACCGGATTCCCTTTTCTGACGCATCAAAAAATCTTCCATCCACCGAGAAGAGTCTTTGGTCAAAGCTCGTAATTGATCCAACTCCGCCGAGAATCCTTCTCGAAACATTCCTC
>JAIPGU010000035.1 GCA_021735575.1 Candidatus Altimarinota bacterium
TCCGAATCATACACGCCATCTACATTCGTCGCCTTCAATAATATATCGCATTTTAATTCCAGTGATCGCAGCGCAGCAGCAGAGTCGGTTGTGAAATAAGGATTCCCGGTCCCCGCAGCACAAATCACAATACGCTGTTTCTCCAAATGCCTCAGTGCCCGGCGGGTAATGTAAGGTTCGGCTACTGCTGGAACATCCAATGCCGAACACACACGACATGTTATCCCTCTTTTTTCCAAAGATGTCTGCAGAGCAACCGAATTCATAATAGTCCCCATCATGCCGATAAAATCCGAAGGCACTCTGTCTATCCCCGATTCTCCATTTTCCTGCCCGCGCCAAATATTCCCCGCCCCTATAACAATAATCACTTCGACTCCCATTTTGCTCACTTCCACAATTTCGTGGCATACAAAGTCCAACACTGAGTAATCAATCCCAAACTCTTTTTTCCCGAGAAGCGCTTCGCCAGAAAGTTTGAGAAGAATTCGATTGTATTTCTTAGACATCTTTACAATTCTCTAAGAATTTTACACAATCTTCAAGTGAAAATGAAAATTATTCTCTTTACAACGTATCATTCCCCGGCTGCCAGCACCGCGCTGAAGGCTTTTTTACAAAACACGCTTCGAAAAAAACATGATATTGATGTTGTAGGAATCGTAGCTGTTTCTATGCTTTCTCCTCAAAAAAGCATTCTCCAGACCATAATTCAGTTTATTAAAAGGTCCGGATGGCAATTTGCTTTCGCTTCTTTTTTGGTGAGTTTTGGACAGTGCGTCATTGTTCGCTTTGCCAAGCATTTTATTCCAGATAAAAAAAGACAGTATTTTGAAATCAAAGAATTGGCAGATCGATACAAAATTCCATACAAAGAAACAAAAAACGTTCGCTCTCCCGAAGTTCGTTCCTTTTTACAACAGGCAAATGCTGATTACTTTGTCTCTTGTCTCCTCTACCAACTCCTTCCTCCTTCGATTCTGTCCATGCCGGCGCTAGGGGCTATCAATTTCCATCCAGCGCTTTTTCAGGATCATCGCGGAACCTTTTCTTCCTTTTGGACACTACTCCGAAATAGAAAAAAATCAGGAGCAACGGTTCATTTCATGACAGAAAGATTTGATGAAGGAAAAGTTATTCTCCAGCGCCATTTCCGCGTTCATCGATCCGACACGATTCACTGTATCAACCAAAAAAGCGCAAAACTAGGCGGGAACTTGCTTGTAAAGGCGCTTGTAAAATTGAAAAAAAGAAAAGCGTCGCTTTTGTGGCTCAAAAAGGCGGCGAAAATATTTTCTATGCCCGGAAAGAAAGAAACTGAATTTTTTCAAAAAAACGGGAAACACCTTATCAAGTGGCAAGACCTTTTCCGGATTTAAAACTTTTTGCAAACCTTCCGTGCGCCCCCCTCAGTAAATATACATGGCGAATGCCGGCTTTATTCATTGCTTCCCAACAAGATTTGCAACACCACCAATGTCCCCAAAGATATAAATCCGCTCCCACGCAAGAAGTGGGGCAATTTTTAAGCGCTTTTTGTTCTGCATGACAAGAAGGATCACAGCCCGGACAAAGTTCGTATCCTTCTCCCGTCGGAATGCCTCTTTTTTTTCGGATACATCCATGTTCTGCGTGATAATCTGATCCGTTTGCGCCTTTTCCGAGAATGGCCCCGTCTCGTACGATAATCGCTCCTGTCGGATGAAGCGCGTCAAGAGAATCTTTTTCAGCAATTTTTTTTGCTTCCTGCAAAAAAGGGCTGTCCTCCGATACATATAATACATCCTTTCCCGGTGGTAAATAAGGAAGTTCTTGCGACATAGTTTCTTAAAATTTATGTTTTTTGAGTCCCTCGAAATCCCCTTTTTTTATTAGCACCACTTCTTCTTCGGTGTCTTTTTGGGAGCCAAGCTCCTTTGCGTTTGCCCCGTTATACTTCGCCAACCCTGCTCCATGACGAAGCGCATCTTCTTTCTGCAAGCGGGTTTCAAGGCGCTGGAAAACAATCTGACAAATGCGTTCTCCCGGATAAATCCGAATGACTTGTGAGGAAGTTTTGTTTAAAACTGGAATCATTAAGTGCCCCGAGTAATGCGCGTCTACAATCCCCGTCATATCTACGGCTAACCCTCGGCGATTGATAGAACTTCTCGGATAGAGCACTCCCATAACGTCGTCCGCATGAAGAGAAATTTTTTCCAGCGTCGAAGCAATAACCGATTCCCCGGGAGCAAGTTCGAAAAATTGCCCAGGGGCAAGTTCTATTTTTTCAAAATTATCTCCCGCCGATTCTGTGACATCAACCGTCAACACCTCCCTGCCTGCTTTTGTTAATTTCCAAATCTTGGGCAAATAAAAAACGGTCCCGAGTCTCAAATCCACCGCATGCGGCTGGTTTTGAAACGCATCGATCATTGGCTCAAAACATAGTTTTTTCTGCTCAATGAGCTTCGAAATTTCATGACGAGTGAGAATCATTTTTTTTGCTGAAAACCATAAAAAACTGTTGTATCTTATCTTCTTTCTCTTCGTTGTCTATTCTTAATAGACGATCATAAAACAATAAGTAGAGCACCAGGTTGACAAAGGCAAACGAGCCCAAAAGTATGTCAAATTCTATACCGCGCCGGTGAACACTAAAAATAATCTCAATCGTGGGAGCAATGATAGCTATCTCGATAAGGTATTTTATATTGAGGTGATGTGTTTGAAGATAGGAGACAAGAATGCTGTATGCTTTTACAATCACGATTGTATAGGCAACTCCATGCATAACTTTGTCATCGGTTGTCAGTGGCATGTGAAACCCGGAGGCAAGAATATTTGAAAAGGCCCAAAAAAGTTTCGCGCCTCCATACCCCACAAGCAAAAGGGCAACCAAAAAAACCAGAAGAGAAACTAAAAAATCGAGTACAATAATCACTTTTTTCATTTTAAAACCGCATAGGATGCAATGAGGGAATTGTCTCCCAATTTCTCTAGGGTCTGCAACCGCAAGTGCATGGAAATAGTTTCGTCAAAAAGAGACAGCCCTCTCCCAAAGACAAGGGGAGATATAGTAACGACAATCTGATCAATTAATTTAACCTGCGCAAAAAGGGTATTTACAGACTGTCCCCCGATAAGAACCGCCTCCTCAAATCCCTCCTTTTCGAGGGAAGATACAATCTCTGCAGGAGTCTGATCGGTAAAAACCAGATTCGCCTCGGTGGACGCACGAGACTTATCGCGAGTAAGAACGATATTTTTCCGCCCAGAGAGAGGGCTTCCAATGGTGTCGTACGTACGCGATCCCATAATTATAACTCCAGCACGTTTGGTAAGTTCCACAAAAATTTTTTTATCCGCCTTTTCGGACCAATCCGCCTTGTGTTCAGAATCAAGCGCGATCCGTCCGTCCAGAGTGATCGTCATCAGAAGAATAACTTTCATCGATTCAAAACATACCCCATTTCACAATTTCTGAAAAGACTAGAATTTTTCCCATTCATGTGATACAAGGAACCCCATGCAACATGCACGACATCGTCACCGGTTTGGGCAAAAATTACTCCGTTTTCAGCGGAGCGAGATCACTGAATATGAAGTATATCGCCGGCTTGCACACCAAGAAAAAAATGCGCACAACAAAAAGGTGCTTCAACGCATCGCCGAAGACGAACGCGGGCACGCACATTTTTGGAAAGATTTTACCAAAAAAGAAATACATCCAAACTGGTGGAAGGTGAGACTGTTTACTTGGATAGCAAAAATATTGGGACTGACTTTTGGGGTCCGTCTTATGGAACGAGGCGAGGAACAAGCACAAAAAGATTACAAAGAAATCTTAAAGGAAATTCCACAGGCCGAAAAGGTTCTGGAGGACGAAAAACGGCACGAACAAGAATTGATTGAATGTTTAAATGAACGAAAATTACAATATGTGGGATCTGTTGTATTGGGGCTCAATGACGCGCTTGTGGAACTTACTGGAGCACTTGCGGGACTCACTTTTGCCCTGCAAAACACAAAGCTCATCGCAATTGTGGGACTCATAACGGGCATCGCGGCATCTTTTTCCATGGCTGCATCCGAATATTTGTCCACAAAGAGCGAAGGGCAAACAGAAAAAAATGCCGGGACATCTGCCATCTACACTGGACTTGCTTACATTATTACGGTTCTTCTTTTAATTCTCCCGTATCTCCTCCAGCCCGATTACTTCCTTGCGCTCGCCCTTATGCTTGCAGTAGCACTTTTTATTATTTTTGCGTTCAACTTTTATATTTCCGTCGCGAAAAACGAACCTTTTTTCAAGCGATTCTTTGAAATGGCGGGGATTAGTTTGGGAGTTGCCGCTTTATCTTTTGGGATTGGAATTGTCGTACGAATGTGGCTGGGGGTGGATGTGTAAATTACAAATTAAAAATGACGAATTACGAATGAATTTTTATAGAATCTGTTTTTTTATTCGTAATTTGTAATTCGTAATTGACCATTGATTATTTAACGATTTCCATCTTCTCCAGCGGCGGTTGTGGTTGGTAGCCTTTGTTGAGTTCTTTGAAAATCTCTTCAACCAACTGTTCGTCCCCTTCTTCCGCTCGATCAAAGGCGTTTGGGGGGCACACAAAGGGGATGGGGGCTTGTGTTACCTCGCGAGAAATAATTTCTTTCGCCTGATCGAAATGAATGTCGTACACGTGCGCATTAGAAATAGAGACCGTAATCATGCCCACTTCGACGCTGAGTTTCTGTGCCAAAAAATATGCCAGAAGCGCGAACCCGGCAACATCATGCGGGTTTCCAAGCATCATGTCATTGGAGCGAATAATTAGGTGCAAACATAATTTTCCCCCCATAATTTGTGCGGTGAAGGTGTATGGACATGGTACGTTTTTCTTTTTGATGCCGTTTGCCAGGCCATCGTCTCCCGGATCCCACATGAGAATTACCCCGTGTCTGGAACTCGGGTCTTCTTTGAGGAGCTCTACCAGCCCACCGATTTGATCCCTCCCAAAGTGTTTTCGCCACCTGTACCCATACGCAGACTCTACACAATTATTTGCTTCCGCAAAATCGTCCCAGATCTTGGTAAAGCGCTGTAAAAACGCAAGGTTTTTGTGTCCCATAAGAAACCACATCTGCTCCGCAATAAAAACCTTGAGCGGAATCCGGCGAAGCGAAAGCAGGGGAAATCCATTCCCCAAGTCAAACTTCATCGTCATCCCTGGCAAGCTTTTACAGATGTGCCCCGTTCTCTCGTTTTTTTCTTCAATGCCATGTTCCAAAATATCCTGCAATAAAGATTTGTACTGTGCATCAAATTCGTTTTTCATCAGGGACATTGTGACGAAAAGATAAAAAAAATTCAATATTTGCTTCCCTCTTCTTTTTCGCTAATGTGCCCTACGATGGAAAAGAAAGGTTCTTGCTTTACTGGCAAAGAAATGATCACAGATATTCTGAACAAAATGCCCGAAGCGATGGACATTTTGCTTTCGCATGGGCTTGGGTGTGCAGGATGCCAATTCAATGCATTTGAAACACTTGAACAGGGTGTCATTGGACACGGATTTTCATACGAAGATTTAGATCGAATTTTGGCGGACCTGAATGAGGCGGCGGAAGATTTGGGGATTTCCTCTTCCTGTCATTCTGAACTTGATTCAGAATCTCCAAACGCCTCCCCTCAAAACAGAAATCCCGAAACGAGTTCGGGATGACAAGAAAATAAAAAATGAAAACCATTTTTCTCGCTTCCGGAAGGTCAACGCGCATGGAGCCATTAGGCGATAAAAACCTGCTTGAATTTTGTGGGAAACCTCTCATTCTCCATCTTCTGGAAAATGCCAAGAAAGGCGGGGCGAAAAATTTCATAGTCGTGGTGAACAAAAACAACAAAAAAGAAATTGCAACACTGTTGCAAAAAGCCAAAATCGCCACAGAAATAAAGGAGCAAAGAAATTTAGATGAGGGGATGGCGGGAGGAGTTCTGGATGGGTTGGGACTTGTCTCATATAACGAATCCGTGCTTGTGCTCGGGGGAAATGACTATTTCGATGCCGAAGTTCTTAAAAAAATAATAGAGCAAGGCCAGAAGCACGATGGCGCCATTCTTGCAAAAGAGTTGCAAAACTATTTTCCGGGGGGGTATTTGCAAGTGTGTTGCAAAAACTTCATTACCTCAATCATAGAAAAGCCCGGAGAGGGGAACGAGCCATCCAAGCTCGTCAACATTGTGGCGCATTATTTTTCTCGCGCCGGAGATTTGCACGAAGCACTTGGAAAAGCAAAGTCAAACAAAGATGATGTGTATGAGGTTGCGCTTAGTTTGCTTTTAAAAACCAAAAAATTTGTTGCCGTTCCCTACAAGGGCGTCTGGCAAGCAGTGAAATATCCGTGGCATGTTCTAGAGCTTATGGAAATTGTGCTCGCAAGCCAAAAAACCAAGATCTCAAAAAAAGCGCAGATTGCAAAATCCGCAAAATTAAATGGTTTAGGAATTGTAGTAGAAGATGGCGCGCGTATTTTTGATAACGCCGTCGTTCAGGGTCCGTGTTACGTTGGAAAAAACGCAGTCGTGGGAAACAATGCCTTGGTGCGAAACTCAATTATTGGTGAAAATTCTGTTGCCGGTTACAACACGGAAATTGCGCGAAGCTTTCTTGCTCGCAATGTGACCACTCATATTGCCTATGTCGGCGACTCGGTCATAGACGAAGGCGTGAATTTTGGCGCGTTTTCCTGCACGGCAAATCTGCGTCTCGATAAAAAAACGGTCCGTGTAAAAATCAAAGAAGAACGCATCGATTCTCACCACGAAAAACTGGGCGCCATTGTCGGGGGAGGGGCTCAAATCGGTATTCATGCCATGCTCATGCCAGGGGCAAAAATTGACGCCGATGATTTTGTGGAACCAGGACAAATAAAGAAATAATTCTGTGGAAAAAAATATCGGCAAAAAATGCACAAAAAAAGAATCTTCTTTTTCCCACCTTTCTTTTTATGTTTTCCAACAAGAAATAAACAAGTTTTGCACCCCCAAAGAAAATTTTTTACGAATTCTTTTTGTTTTCATGTTTTTCCCCTTCAAGATAACAAAAAGAACGAATACATTTTTTATAAAAAACCTTCTTTTCCTTTTTCCCTAAAAACATGCTTTTCAAAAAGCAAATCCTTTGCGTTTTTCCTTTTCCCCCTTTCTCACAACAACTCTTAGTCACTTTTCCAGAAAAACATTCCTAAGTAATACTAATTCTTATTAATTTAAAAAATAAAAACAAAAAAGAAAGAAAAAGAACTTGACGAAAGGGTAAAAATTTCTACACTCGCGTGGCTTTTGGCGAGATGAAAGAAATCGCCAGATATAATTTGTTTCTCTTCTCAATTCACATGGCAGATCCAAAACGCATCAAGCAACTCAAGGATTTTAATGCCATCTCTCTTTCCATTGCCTCCCCTGAGGATATTTTAAGTTGGTCTCACGGAGAGGTGACGAAACCAGAAACTATTAATTACCGGACACAAAAACCAGAGAGAGATGGTCTTTTTTGTGAAAGAATTTTCGGCCCGGTTAAGAACTGGGAATGTGCTTGTGGAAAATACAAACGGATTCGATACAGAGGAATTATTTGTGAAAAGTGTGGGGTGGAAGTGATCCGTTCCATTGTTCGTCGTGAACGGATGGGGCACATAAAGCTTGCTGTTCCAGTTGCGCACACTTGGTTTTTGCGTTCTACTCCTTCAAAAATAGGACTTCTCCTAGATCTTCCAGTGAAAAAACTTGAACAGGTGGTTTATTTTGCTTCTTATATTGTGGTGGATGTGGACATGAAGTTAAAAGAAGAAGAGATGAGGAAGTTGGAAGAGGAATACAAAAAAGTGTTGGACCAGACGAAGGAGGAAAATGATAAAAGCCTGAAAGCGGCCAAAAAATCAGAGAAAAAAGGGGAAATGAAAGAAGAAGACTTGGTGGCACTTGAGCGGGATTTGGTGGAAAAAATAGAATCCATTAATGAAAATTTCAAGCAAGCACGTGAAGAACTGAAGTCAATAGAAGTGGCGCGCGTTCTTACGGAAACAGAATACAGAAATGTTTCCATGAAATTTGGACAGGTTTTCCGAGCTGGTATCGGAGCGGACGCCATTCGTGAAATAATTCAAAAAATAGAGCTAGATGACTTTGTGAAGCTTATGGAGGAAGAGTACAAAAAATCTTCCGGACAGAAGCAGAAAAAAATAGTCAAAAGAATGAAGCTGGCGGGATCACTCCTGAGAAGCGACATGAAGCCTGAGTGGATGGTGCTTACCGTCATCCCGGTTATTCCTCCTGACCTGCGTCCCATGGTTCAATTAGACGGAGGTCGTTTCGCCACCTCCGATTTAAATGATCTTTATCGACGTGTTATCAATCGAAATCAACGTTTAAAAAAACTGATTCAGTTGGGGGCTCCGGAGATTATTTGCCGCAACGAAAAAAGAATGTTGCAGGAAGCAGTTGATATTTTAATTTCAAATCAGTCCCGAAACTCGCGAGCTGGCATGAATTATGTTCAAAAAAGAAAGCTAAAATCACTTTCTGATATGCTGAAAGGAAAGCAGGGGCGATTTCGTCAAAACCTGCTTGGAAAGCGCGTCGATTATTCAGGACGATCGGTTATCGTTGTGGGACCACAGCTCAAGCTTCATGAGTGTGGGCTTCCGAAATATGTAACACTCGAACTTTTTAAACCGTTTGTTATTTCCAAGCTCATCGAATATGAATTTGCCTACAATGTAAAAAGCGCCGAAAAAATCATAAAAAACGGAGAACGAATAGTGTGGGACATCCTGGAAGAAGTTATTAAAGGAAAACACGTGCTTTTAAATCGTGCTCCTACGCTTCACAGGCTTGGAATACAGGCGTTTCAGCCCCGATTGGTAGAAGGGAAAGCAATACAAGTTCACCCACTTGTGTGTGCCGCATTTAATGCGGATTTCGACGGAGACCAAATGGCCGTGCATTTGCCACTTTCAGAGAAAGCACAACTAGAGGCCACAGAAATAATGCTTTCGGCTCGAAACCTTTTAAAACCCTCGAGCGGGGATCCGGTTATAAATCCTTCCCAAGACATGGTGCTCGGAATGTATTACTTAACTCAATCATTCGCGGGCAAGAAGGGAGAAGGGATGGCGTTTGGAACAGAAGCAGAAGCTGTTTATGCGTATGAACTGGGGATTGTGCATTTGCAAGCGCGTATAAAAGTTCGTATCAAAGGGGAAATGATGGAAACAACGGCTGGGAAAATATTTTTCAATCGGATTTTGCCGGAAGGAATGGAGTATCAAAATGTCTCGATGAGCAAAAAAAGTCTCAGTAAAATTTTGGCCCAATCCTATGCCGAACTTGGAATTGAGAGAACGGCGAAGCTAGCCGATGATATCAAGGATCTTGGTTTTAAATACGCAACCGCTTCCGGAATTTCCGTGTCGGTGTTTGATTTCCACGAACCACCAGAAAAACCAGAGGTAATAGAAAAAGCGAATACAATTGTTGCGAACATCAACGAGCAATATATGTACGGACTTATTACTGATGAGGAGCGATATAACCACACTATTAAGATTTGGTCTCGCATCAAATCGGAAATAACACAGCAGATGATTAATGAATACGGAAAGGAAAATGATATTTTTTACCAAATAGACTCGGGAGCGCGTGGAAACTGGGGACAAATTACACAAATTTCCGGTATGAAGGGATTGGTGGCAAGTCCTTCTGGGAAAACAATAGAACTTCCGATCAGATCAAACCTGAAAAGTGGATTTACTATTCTTGAGTACTTCATTGCCACACATGGAGGACGGAAGGGAAAATCAGACACTGCGTTAAAAACCGCGGAAGCGGGATATCTTACTCGTCGATTGGTGGACTCGGTCCAAGATGTGGTAGTGAAAGAAAAAGATTGTAAAACAAGCCGACACAAGACAGTCACCAGACAAAACTCGACCGACATAGGCATGGATTTTGAAGAACGTTTATATGGACGCACGGTGACAGAGGATGTAAAAATAGGAAAGAAAACGATTCTTTCTCAGGGAGACGTAATTGACGAAGAAAAAATAGCCGTTATTCGAGAACATCAAGTCGAAAAAGTAAACGTTCGCTCGGTTATGTTTTGTGAGACGCTCGCGGGGGTATGCCAGCGTTGTTATGGATACGACCTGGGGAACAACAAGGTTGTTGAGGAAGGAACTCCGGTGGGAATTATCGCGGCACAGTCCATAGGAGAGCCGGGTACTCAGCTCACCATGCGTACGTTTCATATGGGAGGAGTCGCAACAGAGGGCGCTTCCATTACCCAAGGGCTTACGCGCGTAGAAGAACTTTTTGAAGCAAGAAAGCCGGCTACGTCCGGAGTGCTTTCTGAAATAACCGGAAAAGTGGTTATTCGAAAAAGAGAAATGGACACGAAGATAACCATTACTGCCGAAAAACCGGAGGAAGACGTCCATCGACTAGGGCTTGATTTTGAACCAGCCGTAAAGAAAGGGGAGCAAGTAAAAGAAAAACAGATCATTGCGCGGTCCACGGAAGACAGGTCCACGATCAAAGCTCGATGCACCGGAAAAGTGAC
>JAIPGU010000001.1 GCA_021735575.1 Candidatus Altimarinota bacterium
CCCCTTACAGTCCTGATCTTAATCCTATTGAGAAAAAATGGGCTCAAGCCAAGGCAATCAGACGTGAATTTCGTTGTAATCCTTTTGAACTTTTTTCTTATGTTTAATTTTATGACTTTTTATATTGAACTAGCTATAGCATTTTTGCTTGAAGAGAATGTTGATTCCGAAACAGCTGAGGAAAGTGTGCAAGATGTTCTTTTGATGACACGTCTCAAAAATTCTGATGATGAATATGAACTTGATTTGAAAGCCTATTTATGGGAAGTAGAAAAATCTCTTTTTGCGACGTTTGCCAAAGGTATCGGCGATATTGGAGACAATGCCCAGGCAGAGCTTCTCCCTAAACAATTTGGAAAGTTCACGGAAGGATATGTAGCATTCTTTTGGAAACACTGGAGCGCTCTGCAAAAACTTCCCACGGTTCAAAAAACAATGGAAGTCATCGGGAAAGCAAACCCTACTCTCTGTGAAGTATTCAAAACCGAAGTACGAAATCGAACAAAAACAGTTACCTCTTCACAAACTCCTTCGCCAGTTCATCCACCTTCCCCGCTCCCACAAAAGCCAGCACGTCTCCCGTCTGAAGTTGCGTAAACACTTTGTTTATATCTCCAGCACTTTCAATTCTTATCGCATCAGGAATAGAATTAATCAATTTTGAGGTCGGCATTTTTTTCTTATCTTCTTCCGTGTCTCGTGCGGGATAAATCGGATAAATACCAACAAAATCAGGAAGTTGAAGCACCTCCGCAAATCCATCAAAAAACTGAATTGTTCGTGCGTGCTGATGGGGTTCGAAGATCACGCCCAGTTTTTGCTTGGGATATTGTTCGCGAAGAGCGGTAAAAAGTGCTCTGAGTTCTGTAGGATGATGTGCATAGTCGTCATATACGTGTATTCCATTTTTTTCTCCCAGATATTCTTGTCTGCGTCCGGGTGCTTGAAAATGCTGAAGTCCCGTCTGGAATTCTTTTTTGTCGACCTGCAATAATTCTGCCACTGCCAAAGCAAGGCGGGCATTTCGACGATTATGTTCTCCGATAATCCTAGACTCGAATGTCGAATAATTGGGATTTGGGTCTGCGAGAGCAATCCTTTCCCCAGCAAAGTGTTTCAAAATATGCCGAGATTTTTCATTATCGTGATAGACCACGGTTTTGGCTTTTGTACAAAAGTCAGAAAATGCTTTCCAGTAGGAATCTTCTGTTGGAAATGCATCTGGGTGGTCGTAATCTAAGTCCACCAAGACCACAATTTCTGGTGCAAGAAACCGAAAGTTTTGGCGATATTCACACGCCTCCACCAAGAGCCAATCATTGGTTCCTGCATGAAAATTCGTATTTTTAAACTGAGGAATTGTCGTGCCGACAATGACCGTCGGATCAAAATCGGTATTGAACAATCCAGCAGAGAGAAGCGCCACAGTGCTGGTTTTTCCGTGTGTTCCACACACCGCAATGGTTCTATATTTCCTCGAAACTTCTCCCAAATACTCAAAATATGATTTTTGTGGAATGTTTTTTTCTGTAGCAAATTGGCGTTCGGGATTACTTTTAGGCACCGCTTCCGAGTAAACAAGCAGGTCGGTATCCATCGGCACGCTTTTTTCGCTTTGCAACATGAAAATTTTCACGCCCATGGCCCGAAGCTCGGGCAAAATAACCGTTTCCTGCATCTCCGACCCAGTCACCCGGTCACCTCGAGAAAGGCACAATTGTGCCAAAGCAGAAATGCCGATCCCCCCGATGCCAGCGAAATGGATGTTCATATCCGTGGGAAATGTAAAATGTTAAAGGTAAAAGGTAAAAAGAATTTTTAATTTCCAATTTTTAATTTTGAAATTCATCATTCGAAATTGTTTTGATATTAGTGCTTGAAATTTCTTTTAAAATTTAACATTTAACCTTTAAAATTATTTTGTATACCCCCAGTATACACTCTGTCACTCGTTATCTTGTCCCATGTCCCTTGTCCCTTGATCCCCCATTGACACTTTTGTTCCGATTTGTTGACGAGCCGGCCAGGGTTGGTATTCAGAAACAAATGTTTCAATATCTGATTGGTTTCCGTATTCCACTCGCCTAATCCATTCAGAACGAAATCCGTCATGTGCGGAGGAAAGTTCTACGATTTCTCCTTTCGGGAGATCCTCTGTTCGGTATACGATAGCGTCGGGAGCAGGGGTGTAATCAGAAATAAATGGACCTTCAGTTACCACTTCTCGTCCATCATCCGTCCCGTAAAATACGAAAAATAAATTATCTCCTTCGGTAAATGTTTGGATGAGAATGTCTCCCAGCGTGTTATTACGAAATCTGAAGTCGAGCGCACCAAGATAAATTGCCGCGTCAAGTCCGTATGGTTTGTAGTAGGGGACGGCATACGAGTGATTCCGCCGTTGTGTGATAGGAAATCCTCCTGAAAATGCCGCTCTGAACGCTGTTGTTGATACTTGGCATACGCCCCCCCCCAATTCTTTTTCTGTTTTATTGCCTTTGATAACTAGCTCTCGTACAAAACCATCTTCTTCTTCCACTGATTCCAAAATGTGGTTAAAAGAAAAAACTTTCCCCTTTGGAACAAGAATTCCATTGAATTTATTGGCTCCGGCAATAATGTTCTGCTTTCTCGCTTCCGAAGATCCTGCAAAATTTGACTCCCCAACAGCGATGATTTCCTGTATTCCTCGTTCTTTGAGTGTCGGGTGAACCACAACGTCAGAAAAAATTTTTTTCGCCGGAACGCGAACGAATTTTTTCTCGTACAGGAGAGCATTGTTAATGAGTTGTACCAATTTTTCCTGCTCTATTTCGAAACCGTCATGAGGAGTGCCTTCAAAAATGATATTTCCCTCTTCGGCAACTTGTATTTCTACAGAACGTTTATCCTTGTGATCTCGAAGAATGGAAGCGGATTCAAAAAATTTTTGCAGTTCTACAGGAGATATTTCTGTGTGAAATTGAGTTTCAATATCAATAAACTCCGTTCTGTCAGGAAGAACGTTCCCAAAATCAACCGGAAGAGAAATTCCGTTCACATTCCAAGAGTGAGAAGGAACATTTTGTAATAACTCCGGTTGTGCCGAAAAATTAAGTGTAATAGTTCGATCCGGAAAAATGAGGGCAAGCTCCTTAGAGATATTCCCCGCATGCATCAAAGTCGGAAAAAAAATCCCCACAATACCCACGAGAATCATTCTTTTCATCATTTTTAATGTAGAGAAAATGAGAGAAACCGCAAGGGATAATGCGATAAAACGAAAGACACATGACAGGAATCAAAAATTATTCCTCTTCCTGTATTTCCTCCGAAGAAGACTCTTCCAATTCTTCCGGCGATCCAGCTCCGCGCTCCATAAGAATAGATTTCATCTCATCGGTTCCAACGATGTCAAGAGCTCTTGTGAGTACCGGATCACGTCCTTCCTCTCGGTCTGCAGGCGTCATTGTAATAATCTCATCCGGAGTGATTCCCTTTTCATTGATAGATCGTCCGGAAGGGGTAAGCCACTCGGCAATGGTTACTTTAAGACTTGATCCATCCGAAAGCGGAATTACATTCTGTACCGACCCTTTTCCGAAGCTTGTTTCCCCTAATACAAGTCCTCGCGCATGGTCCTGAATAGCTCCGGCAAAAATCTCCGAAGCGGAAGCAGATCCTTCGTTAATGAGAACTACTACTGGAGTATTGATAAACGCTCCATTGCGCCCGCTCATAATATCTCCCGACTCTCCAAATTTTCGTCCTTTTGTGCGGACAATTACTTGTTGATCCAAAAACTCAGAGGCAACTCTTACACAAGCATCAAGTAATCCGCCACCGTTATTGCGGAGATCGAGGATAATACCACGAGGATTTTGCAAAAGAATTTGTGATACTGCTTCTTGGAATTCTGCCACCAAGTCTGTTCCGAACTGAGAGACTCTCATAATGGCTACATCGTCTTGCATCTCCCATTCCAAACTTTTAACGACTATGTTGTCACGTACAATAGTGATATCAATGGGATTTTTTTCTCCTTCTCTCAACACAGATAAAACTACTTTTTCTCCCTTCGGGCCACGGATAAGTGTTACCGCTTTTTCGATAGATATACCCTGCGTTGTTTGAGCATCAATTTTAAAAATCCTATCACCCGCTCGCACTCCAGCAAGTTCAGCCGGCGATCCTTTGAGAGGAGTGACAATGAGCAATTGCTCATCCCTAATGCCAATTTCAGCACCGATCCCTTCAAATTCACCAGAAATAGATTCTTCAAATTTCCTCGTTTCTTCCGGTGTCATGAAGACTGTGTAAGGATCTTCCAAAGAACTTATAAGTCCTTTTATAGCTCCATAAATCTGTTGAGGAACTTTCAGCTTGTCTTGATGGAGGAAGCTCTCATCCATTGCATTCCACGTTTCCCAAAAGAGTGATAAATCAACATCGCGAGGTTTAATATTTCGTTTGGTGATTTTAATTTGCGGTTCAGTGATAGTCTCACTTGCCGAAGGAGATTCCACTTTTACTGTCACCGATGGACCTTGTTCGGAGTTTTTTTGACTCAAACTCCATCCGAGCAAAAACCCTAAAATCGGGAGAACAAGAAAGAGAACAAGCCGTATATTTCTCTGATAATGAGGCATGATTAATGAGTAATGAGTAGCGAGTAATGAATAATAAATCCATTCTCAACATTTCTTCCTTTCATTCTGGCGGAGCGTACAAACTTTTCTAAATTTTGCAATTGACAACCGTTTTTTTTCGCATGCTCATAGGTTGAAAATTATATATAACGGAAAGAAACAGGGGCAAGAGGTTATCAAATACAAATATCAGGTTTTTAAGATACAGAGAATTTCTTTCTCTTCTTTTTTTGTCAGCAAAAAAAGAAGCAAAAAAACTGCGTTGCGGTTGTCATCTTGCGAAACGACAAATCCACTCATTCGCTAAAATACCCCAACTCGTCCTTCACTTCGTTCAGGACTCAGACACTGGGTATTTCTTTACGCTCATTTCGTGGTGTCGTTTTAGCTCTCGATGACAAGTGCAACGGAATGGAATAAAGAATTTATATACTTTTTCGAAGATTTTTGAGTTGCGTGGGAGATAGAATTTTTCGTAAATCTTTATCAGATGCTTCTGTGACACCGCCGACTGATCCAAAATGTTGGATGAGTTTTTTGCGGGTAGCGTTTCCGATTCCCGGAATAGAATCGAGAATGGAAGTCGTGGCAGTCTTCTTTCGCACTGATCGGTTAAAGGTAATAGCGAATCGATGCGCCTCATCTCGAATACGTTGAAGAAGTTTGAGTGCGGGAGAGTCGAGTGAAATTTCGAGATGATCTTTTTTCCCAGGACGAAAAATCAGTTCTTCCCTTTTTGCAAGGGCGATAATTTGTTTGGAGGGCTTGAATGATGGAGGGAATTTCTTTCCTTTTCTACATTCTCCTACCGCCTTCATAACTGAGGAAAGCTGTCCTTTCCCACCATCAATAACTATGAGATCCGGTATATTTTCCACTAAGTTTTGTTGTTTCTTTTTTTTCTTTTCCCCCTCCTCCAACTTTTCTTTTTTTAAAGGAGAAGAAGCAAGTCGGGCAAACCGGCGGGATAAAACTTCTTTCAACGCCGCGAAATCATCAATTTTCCCGTCCTCCAATGTTCTCACGTGGAATCGCCTGTACTGGGATGTTTTTGGTTCCCCATCGAGAAATACCACTTGACTGGCAACGGTAGCCGTGCCACTGAAATGTGAAATATCGAAACATTCGATACGTCTGGGAGGGGCGGAAAGTTTTAAAATCTGAGATAATTCCGGCAATGCTTTGGCAAAGTTTTCGGCATGAGAAAGCGCTTCTATTTTTTTGCGTTCAGCGAAATGTGCCGCATTTTTCCGTGCCATATCAAGGATGTTTTTTTTGTCTCCTCGTTGAGGAACTTGTAGGGACACGCCATGGCGTGTCCCTACGGATAATAAAATTTCTATTTTTTGTTTTTCTTCGATTTCTGATGGGATATAAATTTCTTCCGGTTTTTCCACGACGTGTTCGTAAAACTGAAGCAAAAATCCTTCTATAATTTCCGCGTCATTAGAAAATTCTGGTGCGGCAAATTCTAATTCGTTCTGATCGAGCAATTTCCCGTTTCGAAAAGCAATGCGTATACAATACGCCGATGATCCTTCGCGAACGAAATCAATAAAATCCCGATCTTTGGTGTCGGAGAATTGGACAATTTGCTTTTGTGTGGAAGTTTCAATGGACGCAATCGTATCTCGCGTGCGGGCGGCGGCTTCGAAGTTTTTATCAGTGGCAAAGCGCATCATTCGTTCCTTCAGCACGCGTAGCACATCTTCCGTGCGTCCTCGGAGAAATTGTTTCATGAGATCTACTTGGCGGTTGTATTCGGCTTGACCTGATTCCAAGCCCCCTGTAACCACGAGCGGATAGTAATCGAGAGAAGATTTTACCATGCGCACGCGGAAAAATTTTTGGCAGAACCGGACGGTTGCCCGAAATTCTTTGACCGATGTTTTGGGACCGATATAGACCGAACCGTCTCGTACAATGCGTCGTGTGATTTCCATTTTGGGAAAATCTTCGTGCGTGATGCGGAGGTAGACAAAATTTTTATCGTCTTTTAGACGAACATTGAATCGGGGGTGGAGGTCTTTGACGAGATTGTTTTCCAAGATTAGGGCTTCTGTTTCCGACTGTGTGACACGTGTTTCAATGCGAGCAATTTTGGAGGTCATAATCTCCGTGCGGGTGACACCCTCATGAACCTCTTTTTTGGAAGATTGAAAATAACTTGAGACTCGTTTTCTGATATTTTTTGCTTTTCCGACATAGAGCAAATGATCGTTTTGATCCCAAAACAGATAGCATCCGGAGGAGGAAGGAATACTTTTTGGTTGAAACGAAAATGCTTTTTTTTCTTTCTTCACGCAAAAATTGTATACACATACTCTGTACCGAACAAGGGGGTTAACCCCCTTGTTAAAAAAGTAGGGGCAGGATACGAACTCTAGTTTTTTTTAGTATGTACGGTATACTTTTTTTTGAAAAAAATTTAAACTCAGTCCTGATGAATTTATTCAAAAGATCGGGAAAAGAAAAGCACGAAGACGACAAAAGTTTGGCGGATGGGTTCCGGAGGGCTGTTTTTGGAAACGAGATGGCAGACTTTGTACGTTATTTGCGTTCACCTTGGCGCATTATGTGGTCTAATTTTTTGGGTGGGATGTTTCGGGGGTTGGGATTTGTCATTGGCGTTACCGTTGTATTGGCCCTCTTGATTTGGTTCCTTACGAAGCTGGTTGATTTTCCGTTGATTGGAAGTTATTTCCAACAGTTATTGGATTTGATTAAGCAATATACTCCTCAAAACGGTATTCGATGATGGTTCAGTTCCTCGTTTCTTTCGTAAGCATTCTTTTCAATTTATTATTTTGGGCTGTTTTTATTTCCGTCATGCTGTCCTGGTTTTCTCGCGGAAGAACGCAACTGGGGGTATGGTTGGAACAAATTGTACGTCCGGTTTTGGCGCCATTTCGATGGGCGCGCATTGGAATGCTGGATTTTTCACCGATTGTGGCATTGCTCGTACTTGATTTTTTGAGAGGGATTGTATTGCAACTCTTGATGCGGTTGCTGTAAAAACAGATTACGAGATTACAGGACTACAAGATTACCAGAAAGCAATTTTAAATATTGATTTTTCCTGTCGAATTTGGCATGTTAGCGCGGATGAAAAAGGAATTTCCGACTATTTTTTTGTACAATACTCTGACGGGAGAAAAAAACCCTTTTAAACCTTTGAAGGAAGGAGAGGTAAAAATGTATTCCTGTGGCCCGACGGTGTATGACTTCGCGCATATTGGGAATTTTCGGTCATTTTTGGTGTCGGACCTTTTGGTGCGTGTGCTGAAGTACGCAGGGTACAAAGTCACCAAAGCCCAAAATATCACTGATGTTGGACATCTTGTGGCGGATTCGGATGACGGAGAAGACAAAATTTTAAAAAAAGCCCGTCTTGAAAAAAAAGATCCGTTTGCGATTGCGCGTGCCTTTGAAGACGCATTTGTCGCAGACGAAAAAGTTCTTCGTATTTTGCCACCAGAGTTTCGTCCCCGCGCAACTGACTTTATCCCAGAACAAATTGCGCTGGCAGAGAAATTAATTCAAGAAGGATATGCGTATGAGGCGAATGGATCGGTGTATTTTCGGACGAAGAAATTTAAAACCTATGGCACACTCTCCGGCAATAAATTAGAAGATGTGATGGCTGGTGCGCGAGTGGAGGTAAACTCAGAAAAAGAGGATCCGCTCGATTTTGCCCTTTGGAAACGAGCCGAAGAAAATCACCTCATGCAATGGAATTCCCCTTGGGGGCGTGGATTTCCAGGATGGCATGCAGAATGTTCGGCGATGAGTGCGAAACTCTTGGGATTGCCGTTTGATATTCACACGGGCGGGGAAGATAACATTTTTCCGCACCATGAATGCGAAATTGCGCAGAACGAATGTTCATCTGGCGTATCGCCATCGGTTCGGTATTGGCTCCACGTAAAGCATTTACTTGTAGACGGAAAGAAAATGTCGAAATCGCAAGGCAATTTTTTTACGATTCGGGATTTAATTGAGAAAGGATGGAAAGGGGAGGAGATACGGTTTGCATTGCTGAAATCTCACTACAAAACGGAATTTAATTTTTCGGAGCAACGTTTAGAAGAAGCGAGATCCAACATACGTAAAATTAGAGATGCTTATAAAATTTTTAAGAAAGTTAGCCAAGAAGAGAGAGAAACTCCTTTATCTTTAGATCAAAAATTTGAAGATACATTTAAAAATCAGAAGAATCATTTCAAAAGAGCTCTTTTTGATGATTTAAATGTACCCCAAGCTCTTTCGGATGTTTATGAAATGATTGATTTTACGATAAAGGGAGCAGAAGCAATGGGGTCAGATATTTTACCGGAAGAAGCAACAAGACTTGCTGATTTTTTAGAGAACGATTTTGATTCTGTTTTTGATGTCCTCAAAGGCGAAGAAAACCCAGAGGAACAGGAATTATTCTCCAAAAAAGTTCAACCGTATATTCGGGAACGTCTTAAATTTCGCGCGGAAAAAAATTGGGAAGAAGCAGATAGAATTCGTGATTTGTTGCTCAATAAATTCAATGTGGAATTAAAAGATGAGAAAGCACAAGGGGATAAAGAAAAAACTGTTTGGCAGGAGAAGACTGGAAAAGCTGCCGGTACGGAATTTTATCCCTACTTAGATATTTAAAGATGAATTTTAAAGATTGCTTCGCTTCGCTCGCAATGACAAGTGTAGTAGGATGGGAAAATTCTTTCTTCTTTCTTCTTTCTTCTTTTTCATAAGATGCTTGAATTCCTTCTCCTCGCTCTCTTTTCCCAAAAAGATCAGAATTTTCTTTCCCACCAGACAGAGAGAATACTGCCAGAGATAGAAGCATTGGCGCCTGCGTCTCTTCCCCAAAAAAAACCGGAGCAAGTTGCTCCTCGGCTTTTAGAAAATCCAGCGACGGCGGTACTCGCATTTGATAGCGCTTCGGGGAAGACTTTACTCGAAAAACATGCGAATCGACCACAGCCCATTGCTTCGCTTTCCAAGCTCATGACGGCGTTGATCATTTTGGAAAATCATGATTTGGATGAAATTGTGACTATTCCCTTAGAAGCCACGCAAATAAATAGTTCAACCATTGATGTATATCAGTATGAGCAAATGACCGTGCAGACCCTTTTGGAAGCGTCTCTCATCGCTTCCGCCAACGATGCAGCACTCGCTTTGGCGATGTATCATTCGAGGAACGAGTCCGAATTTGCAAAAGCTATGAATGAAAGAGCTAAAGCATTGGGACTGAGTTCTGCAAAGTTTTTTAATGCGACAGGACTCGATATTTTTCCGAATAGTGATGAAGAACAAAAAGCGGGAGAATCGATGGCAATGTCGGTGCAACGCCTCTACAAAAGTGAAGAATTAACGAAAGTTCAAGGGAATATGATGTCTACTTATGATGTATTGAAATTGATGCGCTTGCTTTTGAAATATGATTTTGTGCGGGAAACGATTGCGCAGGATCACTTTTATGGGACATCGGCAGATGAAAAATTCTTCCATGAAAAACCATCAACCAATCAATTGCTTAATACTGAATTTCTCAGTATCACGGGTGGAAAAACTGGATTTACGTATTTAGCGGGAGAATGCTTTGTCGCGGTGGGGCACACGCCAGACGGACATGAGGTGATTACGGTACTTCTTGGATCGCTTGATCGATTCGGGGAGACAAAAGCACTGCTCTCCTGGATTTACGATAGTTTTGAGTGGAAGTGAGTTCAATGAGCAGTGAGCAATGAATAATGTCCAAAAAGATAAATTTTTTGCGAAGCATTAAAACGCATTTTTTGCTTTTTTGTAATGTAGAGCAGATTCAGAATAAAATGACATGATATATAAATGTCTTTCTGAGCGATCCCGCGTACGCGGGAGAGTCGAAGGAACTTCAAAATAAGCATTTTAAAGGATATAATGAAGATTCTTCTCCCCGCCTTGGCGGGGCTCAGAAAGACAAAATTAAATATCATTTTATTCTGAATCTGCTCTATCAGGGTTTCCTAAAGACATTCAATTATTTATACATTCTTAAATTCTCTATTGTTTCAAAATTCGAAATTAAAAATTCAAAATCACATTTCCCTTGTCTTATACTCTTTTTTGCTTCTTTCTTTTATTGAAAATTGACAATTGAAGATTGATATATGTATACCCCCAGTATACAAAATAATACATAAAGAATGCCCCCCGAGCGAACTCGGGGGGCGAGGGCAGTGCTCTGTCAGGAGAATGTCCACGCGCGACTTCCGTCGGAACGGACTTCATCCGGTATCGGGAGATGTTCATCACCACGGTTGTCGCTAGGGAGGTGCTCCAGCGCTTCCGTTACTTCTTCGTCCGCAGCGGCCTGTGCGGCTCTCTCGGACTCAGAGACTACTTGTGGCATACAAAACTCCTTTTTTAATCCTGAATCCGTCAGGTTACGGCGAACAGACTTCTCTATCTGCTCGGGTATAACCTGACGATGTAGTTTTTTATCAGAGCCCTGTCTCTCTACTTCAAACTATCGCGAGATATTTTTTGTTCTTCTAGAAGAAAAGAAAACATCATACACCATGAGAAATAAAGAGAATAAGACCCTTCTATATGAGATAAAAAAGAACAAAACATATCACGTGCGAGTGAAATATATATTTGTTTTTGAGAATGTGCAAAATCTCCCCGCCAACTGCTAATCCTGTTTTAAAATAAGGTGCAGGGCGGGGACAAAATTTTGCATCGAGATGGTTTGTACCAATTCCAAAATTTCTGTCAAACTTTTTTTCAAAAAGTGGAAAAAATCCATACCAAGTATTACGTATTTCGTATATGGTATAAAGGAAAGTGTATACTTCCGAGACGTAATAAAGTGTTGTCTTTCTGAGGAATTCCGCATGTGCGGAATGACGAAGAATCTTCTTTTTTTAAAAAAATGGAAGATCTTTCATTTCGACTCTGAGAAATTGTGCTATTGAGCAGAATTGTTTTTCGTCTCCATTCAAGAAGACATTTTGAAATATTGCGGTGACAAAAGCAGAAAAAATATTACTATATGACACGTAAAAGATAATGGGCGAGTAGCTCAGTGGTTAGAGCAGGGCGCTCATAACGCTTTGGTCGCAGGTTCAATTCCTGCCTCGCCCACCACTCAAGATAACTGTGAAAAAATAGCAAAGCCCTGCTCTGGGGTCCCCGAAAAAGCGAAGCTTTTATGGGGAGAGGAGGAGATGATGTATTACTGAAAGTAAATCTTGTAAAGATTTGCTGTAAGTATGAAATCATCGACGACGACGGCGCTCCATAACGCTTTGGTCGCAGGTTCAATTCCTGCCTCGCCCACCACGCTAGATCACTTCGTTAAACTCGCTATCCCGCCAAGGCGGGATAGCTCGTCGTACTCCGTGATCGCTCCTCTTCCTCGCATGGAGGACTGAGGAGAAGGTGCTTACTTGTTATCTCGGAGTCTCGTGATCTCGTAATCTATTTTTTAAATCGTCTACGAGATCCTTTCGCTGGAGCATCTTTGAGGAGTTTTTCACACTCTGCGAGCGTCAATTTTTTTGGTTCTTTGTCTTTTGGAATCTTGGCATTTTTTTTACCATCCGTAATGTAGGGACCGTAACGACCATTCAGCACTTTGATACCATTGTCAAAAATCTGAATATTTTTTTCGGCTTCTTGCTTTTTCTTTTCGGCGATAAGTTCCAACGCTTTTTTGTGCGTAATAGTGAATGGATCTTCGGGTTTGATAGATACAAATGTCGAACCAAATTTTATATAGGGTCCAAATCGTCCAAAATTCGTTGTAATCTCCTCTCCTTCTTCCGTTTTCCCAACACTTCTCGGGAGCTTAAAAAGTTCCAAAGCTTCCTCAAGTGTGACTTCTTCCATTTTTTGGTTCGGAAGAAGAGACGCAAAACGCGGTTTTTCTTCATCGTCTTTGGTTCCCATCTGGACCATCGGTCCAAATCGTCCGATGCGGACAAAAATCGGTTTTTTCGTTTCCGGGTCTTTCCCCAGTTCTCGCATTTGACTGGCTTCTTCACGTGATACGTCTTCTGATTTTTTCACCTCTTTGTGGAATGGTTCATAGAAATCCGAAATCATACGGTTCCATTTCTCTTTCCCTTCCGCTACGCGGTCAAATTCTTCTTCAACGCGAGCAGTAAAATTATAATCGAGTACATTAGAAAAATTCTTTACCAAGAAATCATTAACCACTTCTCCCATTTCCGTAGGAAAAAGTTTGGCACGTTCGGCGCCCGTAATTTCTGATTGTTCATCACTTTCAATTTTGTCTTTTTTGAGAACAAGGACGGTAAAAAATCTTTGGCGTCCTTCCCGATCCCCCTTCTCGATGTACCCACGATCCTGAATCGTGGAAATCGTTGGTGCGTAGGTGGACGGACGTCCGATGCCCATCTCTTCCATTTTTTTAACTAAACTCGCTTCTGTGTACCGAGCTGGCGGACGAGCGTATGTCTGCCGTGCCTGCATGTGATCGAGTTTGAGTTCCTGTCCGACTTTGATTGGCGGAAGCATCTTATCCTCGAGAGGATTGGTCCCACTGTCATCATCAGTACTTTCGAAATACACTTTCAAAAATCCATCAAACTTTATCACTTCACCTTGCGCACTGAGTGTGCGATCAGTGGTGGAAATTTTAATAGTCGCTGTTGTACGTTCCAGCTCTGCTTCGGCCATTTGGCTTGCGATAGTGCGTTTCCAGATAAGGTTGTAAAGTCGTTCTTGTCCAGAATCGCCAGAAATTGTATCTTGGGAAAGGTTCGTTGGACGAATCGCTTCGTGCGCTTCCTGAGCGCCTGCCGATTTCGTTTTATATTTTCTGGTTTGGACGTATTTTTTACCAAACTTTTTTTCTATCTCTTTCGCAGCCTGTGATAACGCTTGATTTGAAAGATTAACAGAATCAGTACGCATATAAGTAATTTTTCCTGCTTCATATAACCTTTGCGCAGTCATCATGGTTTGTTTCACGGAAAATCCCAATTTGCGACTGGCTTCCTGTTGAAGCGTGGAAGTGGTAAAAGGGGCTGCAGGAGATCGTTTCGCGGGTTTTGTTTCCAGATCCGAAACCTCGAATTCCGCCCCAACACATTTTTTCAAAAACTCGTGTGCCTCTTTTTCTGTTTTGAATTTTTCAGGAAGTTCGGCTCGTAACAGCGACGGCGCCGTCGCTGTTCCAGAGGAAAGATCAAATTCTGCCGTCACTTTGAATGAAGACGTGCTTTCGAACCCCTCGATTTCCTGTTCGCGTTCAACAATGATTCGCACAGCAACGGATTGAACGCGTCCAGCAGAAAGTCCGGTACGAATTTTTTTCCAAAGTACCGGCGACACCTCGTATCCCACGAGTCGGTCGAGTACTCGTCGTGCTTGCTGTGCGTCGACAAGATTCTTATCAATATGACGCGGATGCGCAACCGCTTCTTCCAATGCGGATTTTGTTATCTCATGAAAAACAATACGTTTTGTTTTTTTTTCATCAAGCTTGAGAGCAATGCTCAAGTGCCACGCAATAGCCTCTCCTTCGCGGTCTTCATCCGATGCCAGCCAGACCGTTTTGTCTTTGGCGGCTTTTCTCAATTCCGAAACGACTTTTGTTTTATCTTCCGAAATTTCGTAGGTTGGTTCAAATGTTCCATTTTTGATATCAATGGACATTCCTTTTGAGGGTAAATCCCGAATGTGTCCTAAACTGGATTTTACTTCAAAGTCCTTCCCCAAGTACTTTTCAATGGTTTTTGCTTTTGCGGGGGATTCTACAATTACTAAGTTTTTTGCCATGCTGTTATAAATAGTATAGAAGCTTAAAAGCTTAAAAGTTGAAAAGTAAATTTTTATTTAAAATTTATTCGCAAGAACGGTAAAGGAAAAAAATTTTTTTGGCAAAAAATTGATAGAATTATCATATCTCATATTCAATTTTAACAAGGGGTTTAAACCCCTTGTTGGTGGAAGAAAGAATTATTTGTATTATCTTGTTATCTCGTTATCTTGTCATCTATTTCTATGAAAATTCTTGCTTTTGAAACCTCTTGCGACGATACAGGAGTAGCAATAGTCGAAAACGGAACACGTGTGCTGGCAAATGTGAAACACTCACAAGTGGAACACAGTGTGTGGGGAGGCGTGGTACCGGAAATTGCCGCTCGACTTCATGCGGAACGGTGGCGGACAGTATTAAAAGAATGCTTAGCGCAACTTAGTTGCACTATTGATGATGTTGACGCGCTAGCCGTGACTGCGGGACCGGGACTACAGACGTCTTTGCTGGTGGGCACAACAGCGGCGAGTTTCCTATCTCTCCTAACCCCGAAAAAACTTATTCCTGTCCAGCATATTGCCGGACATATTGCGTCGGTGGCGTTAGAGCGTCCTGAATTCCAGAACCCCTCTGTCCGCCATGGCGGACATCTCCCCTTGCAAAGGGGAGCATTTCCAGCCCTAACGCTTGTAGCATCAGGCGGACACACAGAATTCTACCGAATAGAAGATTTTGCACATGTCCAGAAAGTCGGACAGACGATCGATGATGCGTCAGGGGAGGCGTTTGATAAAGTGGCAAAAATGCTGAAACTTGGGTATCCCGGGGGACCTTTGGTTTCCGCACAAGCCGAGAAAGGAGATGGCACAGCATTCGATCTTCCGCGACCATTACTTGCAAAAGACTCTTTGGATTTTTCGTTTTCCGGGGTGAAAGCCGCGATTTATAGAATCGTCGCTGAGACGGCGCCGTCTCAGCGACAGAGTGAAAAATTTATTGCTGACGTATGCGCAAGTTTTGAACAATGTGTCGTCGACATTTTCTTAAAAAAACTCGACCGAGCGCTCGACCGGTTTCCAGAATGCAGAGCCGTTCACTTTGTCGGAGGCGTATCTGCCAATAAGAGGCTTCGGGCAGAAATAGAAAAATTTTGCGAGAAAAACAATGTACAGTTTTATACAACCAAAAAGTTTGAATATTCTACGGATAATGCCGCAATGATTGGTGCAGCGGCGTATTTTGCATACCAAAAGCATCCTGATATTGCGCAAGTGCAGTTCGTGGATGCGAATCCAGGGTTAGGGATAGTTAGAGAGTGAGAGAGATGGAGAGATAGAGAGTAAGAAAAATAGAGAGTTTAGATTTTTGCTCTCATACTTTCTCGCTCTCCCGCTCTCTTACTACTCACGATGACATAATCTGATTGAAAAAATCAGTTTTTAAACTGTTCTCCTTTTTGAAGGCTCCGCGGAAAGCCGTCGTAACGGTTTCGGCGTTGTCTTTGTGTACGCCTCTTCCGCTCATGCAGAGGTGTTTTCCTGTGAGTTGCACGGCGACGCCTCGGGGTTTGAGTTCTTTTTGAAGGGTGTCGGCGATCTGAATCGTAAGTCGTTCTTGATTTTGGAGTCGGCGAGCAAATATATCGACCATGCGCGGGAGTTTGGAAAGTCCAGTGATATGTGCGCCGGGAAGATAGGCGATGTGGGCTACGCCAAAAAACGGCACCATGTGATGTTCACACGTCGAGAAATATTCGATATTTTTTACCAAAATCATTTCCTCGTATCCATTGGCGGGAAACTTTTTGATAATTTTTTGAGGATCTTCTGAATAACCTGCAAAAATTTCTTTGTGCATGCGGGCGATTCTGTCGGGGGTTTCTTGTAAATCTTCACGATCCGGATTTTCTCCGATGTTTTTGAGAATGTGACGGATGCAAATTTTGGTATCCATGATTTATCTTGTTGGTAGGGACATGCCATGGCATGTCCCTACGAGGTTAATTTTCTTATCAGACTTCCGAGTGCTCCCAATGTAGGAATTTCGAGCGTTTCGTCAACGAGTTCGCTTAGTGGCTTGAGTACAAATATACGATTTGAGATTTCTGGATGCGGAATTTGTAATTCCGGAATATTTATAATTTCATCATGAAAAATCAAAATATCCAGATCCAACGTTCGGTCATCCCACTTCTTTTCACGGGTTCTGCCGTGATCGGTTTCGATTTTTTGGAGAATTTTTAGCAATTGTAGGGGTGCGATTAATCGCGCCTCTACAGGTTCAACCTGCCACACGGCATTTGAGAATTCATTTTTTGCCACTCCTCCGATCGGAGGATTTTTCAAAATACTCGATTTTTTCACGACCTGAATCCCCTGTTCTATGAGCAATTTTTCGACACTCGCAAAAATTTCTTCAGCGTTTCCAATTGAAGACCCAAGCCCAATAAAAATCATTTTTCAAAAAAGACGACGAGACAAACTCCAATGATGGCTAGAATGATACCAAGTATCTGAATCCAATTGAGATGTTCCCGAAATACAATAAAAGAAACAAGCGTTGCCACAATCAATGATAGTTCTACTATGACGGCAACAGGTCCTATTTTCCCACCGGTATTCAGAGCGAGAATAAGTCCCACAGTCGCGAGGGTCGAAAAAGAAAGAAAAAATCCAGTAGGAATAGAGGAAGGATCAAACCATGTTTTGTAGAGCAGTTTTGAGAGGAAAGGGAGTATCAGAACCGAAAGTGCTCCCCAGACAATAAGCGGAGAAAGAGGGTTTTGAGTAGGAAAAAATCGAGGCGCAAGGTACCAAATCGTTGAGCCCATCATTGCCACTAGTGCCCAAAATATCCACATATGGTTAATTCAAAATAAAGGGGGTATTGTCATTCCAACCGAAACGGAGGAATCCCTTGCACCCTAAAACAATGCAAGAGATCTCTCCATTCCGTTCGCCGCAGCGAACTCCAGTCGAGATGACAAGGAAAGGATAAACTTTTTTTTTCAGTATCATCTTACAAATTTCTCGACTAATTTTGCAGATAGCCCTGTATATTTCCCGGGAGTGAGAGCGAGCAGTTCTTTTTTGGTATGCGCTGGCAGTTTTGTTTTCCCAATGAATTCTCGAATTTGTTCGAGGGTAAGAGCTTGTCCGCGAGAAAATTTCTTGAGCTGGTCGTACGCATCCGCGACGCCGTGTGCGCGAAGTACGGTTTGCACAGCTTCGGTAAGTACTTCTGGAGCGTGTTTGAGATCGTCTCGTAGTGCCTTTGGTTTGAGTTCCAATTTCCCGAGTCCTTTCTCCAAACTCTTTAGTCCAAGCAAAAAGTGTCCAAACACGAGTCCCAAATTTCTCTGCAAGGTTGAGTCTGTCAAATCTCTCTGCCAACGGGAAATCGGCAACTCATCAGCAAGCGTCCGGGCAATCCCTCGTGCAAGTTTGAAGTTTCCTTCGGCATTTTCAAAATCAATCGGGTTGACCTTGTGCGGCATAGTGGAAGATCCGACTTCACCTTCTTTTTGCTTTTGCCCGAAGTACCCGAGCGAAATATAGCCCCACGTGTCGCGACAGAGATCGATGAGGACGGCTCCCGCTTGCGAGAGTTCATTCAGCAAAAGTGCCTGTCCATCATGCGGTTCGATTTGTGTGGTCAGTGGATTCCATGTCAGTCCCAGACGTTTTTCGACAAATTCTTGAGAGTACTTTATCCAATCTATTTTTGGAAAAGCCACAGAATGCGCGGCAAAGTTTCCCGTCGCCCCGCTAAACTTTCCGTACACGGGCACCATGCGGAATGTTCCTGTGATCATTTTCAGCCGATGAAAAAACACGGCGAATTCCTTGCCCATGGTGGTCGGGGTGGCGGTTTGTCCGTGGGTTCTAGCGAGCATAGCACTTGATTTCCATGCACGGGATTTTTTACTGAGATCTTTCAGTACGTCGACGAGTTTTTGTGTGAGGAGTGTTTGTCCTTCGCGAATCATCAGACCATACGCGGTGTTATTAATATCTTCACTTGTGCATCCAAAGTGAATCCACGGCCAAAATTTCTTTGACACCTGTTTCCGGAGAAAAAGTTCCACAGCTTTGACGTCGTGGTTTGTTTTTTGTTCAATTTTTTTTACTGCTTCGTAGTCTTTTTGGGAAAACTTTTTCGATTTTTTCCGGAGAGATGCCCAATTTCCTTTGGGAGCGATCTTTTTCTCAGACAGAAAAATCAGCCATTCTGTTTCCACTCTCACACGTGCATGCACCAACCCGAATTCCGAGAACACCGGTTCCAGTTCGGCAACTTTTTCTCTGTACCGGTCATCGAGGGGGGAGAGAGGCATGGGAATCAATTACGAATTAAAAATGACGAATTACGAATGGAGAATAGAAACATTAGAAATGTACTGCGGAATGAACAAAAATACAAGTGAACGAGTCTACAAGTCAACGAGTGAAAAAATAAACGTCTTCCTGAGGAGGCTCTACTTGTAGAGACGACAAAGGATCTTCCGAATAAGAATTCTTATAACGAAGATTCTTCGTCCCGACGAGTCGGGACTCAGAAAGACAGAATTTTATTGTGGGTATTTCTAACTAGTAATTTTCACCGCCAACCTCTCCAGCGCAAATCTCGGATTGATATTTTGTGAAATCGATTGATGAGTTTCAAAAAGAAGATCAAGGTGTTTTCGATGCTGGTCAAAGAGCCGAGCATGTTGAATTGTTCGCTCCAGAAAGTCATAAAAAACAGTTCGATTTATTTTTTTGTCTTCATTATCTTTGGATTTTTTTTGCAGGTCTTCGATAAGTTGAAATTTACGAATGAGATCCGTATGATCTAAAAATTCCCGTATTTCATCCGATACTTCAAAATCTCTGTGTTCTTGTGCCAATCGTACAACGGTCATGCGGGAAAGAATTGTATCAAGCAGTTGATGATGATTCCGTGTGGTAAAGAGAAATACAGATCGAGCAGGAGGTTCTTCAATGAGCTTCAAAAGCGCATGGGGCGCGACATGTGAAACTCGTTCCAAGTTCTCCAAAATAATTATTCTATATGTCCCTTCTGTCGGTTTTTGGTGCGCCCAGCGAATCATGCCACGAACATTTTCATACTCACCTTGTCCTTCTTTTTTGGCAGTATCAGACCAATCAATTTTGAAGCTTTTCCCTGTGTCACGAAATAGAATCGTATCAGAATGAATTCCTTTTTCGATTTTTTCGCGAGGAAAATCTTGTAACTGACTCGCTACTTCGATTGCCATATCCAGTGCGCTCTTGTCTCCAGACAGAATGACGCGCTGAGGAAAAGCGTCAGCACGAAGCCATTTCTGAATTTTGCTGGGAATGAGCATCAATTACGAATTAGAAATTACGAATGAAAAAAATTATTTATTGGCATTTTCCCAAAATGCGCGCAGTGGACGCACGGTCATTTGCTGCAGGAGATATGCGCCTGCTGGAATCATCGCTCCATATACTGCATTTTCTGCATGGATAATTCTGAGAAAAATATACGTTGCCACGTAGCTGAGGACGGCAAGAAATATTCTGCGTGTCCAAGAAGTCTCCCATTTTTTATCAAGTTCTACGCGATTATTGCGTTCTTTAATAGTTTCAATCTCATGTTTTAAATTTTCCATTTCACTAGAGTCCAATCAACGTAGGATGACGTACATTGTCATTGCGAGTCCGCCACGGCGGACGAAGCAATCTCTTTTGTACAAGTGTGAGGTTGCCACACTTCACTCGCGATAACAAAGGGAGAAATTATTTTCTTCGTCTCAAAAACTTCCGATCCACCCACCACAAAATCAAGAGAATCGGAATCCAAATTGGTGCATAAACGACTGCTTTTATCAGTTTATCAGTAATGTGCTGACTACTCGTGAGAAAGTCATTGACTGCCATTCTCCAAGATTTTTTTGCGTTCCAATGCGGATCCTGCACGTCGCCAATCTGCGGTTCAGGACGGAGCGTGAGGTTAAGTGTCGAGTAAGCCACATCAGTGTCGCGTCGGTTCTGAGAACGTTCAAGGTTCTCAATTTCGTTCTGTACATTCGCCAATTCTCGATCTATCGCGAGTATATCAGCCAATTTGTCAGTTTCTCGTCCCATCATTTCTCTTAATCTGTCACGTCTGGCGCGAAGATTTTCAAGCCTGTTTTCTGTATCCTGATATTGAGCAGTGATATCTGAAATATTAAAACTTTCTGATTTTTTTATTCCAAGCTCTGTAAGTCGTACGACGATGTCTTCCAGCTTTTCAGATGGAACGCGTAAAGTAAAATTATACGCCAATATTCCCGGACGCGTCTCCCACGAATTGAGATTTGTGATGGCTCCCCCTTCTTCTTCGATAATATTTTCCGCCTGCATTCGAGCTTCTTCGGTGTCGGTCACTTCCATATCCAAACTTCCATTTTTAATAATCTTCCGATCTTCGGCATCTGGAATAAAGTTGTTGTCCATCTGGGGCATAATTGATCCCCCATAGTTTGCACCTGTTGCACGGGAATACATCATTTTTGGCGCCATCGCCATTTCTTCCATGGCTCCGTCAGTATCATACGACATTGATTCTCCACGGAATACAGGACGAGGATTCTGTTCCCAAATCCACCAACCAGCCAAAACAAGCAAAATAATCAGGAGCAAGTGCCCCTGAACAAAATGATTTAAACGAAACCAGAGAGATTCTTTTTGTGCCATTTTATGTGTGTTAGAAACAGCCTGAAAGGTAGCTCAAAAATTTCAAAAGTCAACTGGTAGGGACAGGTTTCAAACCTGTCCTTACGAAATTTCATCCAATGTTTTTTGTCCCTTCGCGGTTTTACTTTCTTCATCCAAAGCGAAAAACGCTCCCCAACTTCTACCGAGCTTCTCAATCTGTTCTCGTCCTTCACGTCCAAACGTACCCATGGTAGTAAAGATCGTATCATGTTCTACGGGGAAGGTTTTTACAAATTGCAGAAAATTCTCCAGTTCTGTCGGCGTATTGGTCGTAACCGCAAATTTATAAACACTTGGAGAAAAGAAATACATGCGTGCAAAAATATCATCCAAATTTTCTGGCATACCATCAAAATCATGAAAGCTCAAAATCAGTTTCTGGTGAGGCAGAGATTTAATCACGGCTTCGTCATTCCGCATAACGTCCATGTCGACGAAGTCACCTCCCGCGTCCAAAAATTTCTGCAAAATTGCTACGCGTTCCGCGCTCGTTCCTGAAAAATTCCCCCGTTCATCAGGGGATTTGCAGACGCCCAGAAGTTTTACCTTGTCATGCTGAACTCGATGAGACTCCGTCACCATTCTGGTCAGTATCTCTGAGATCCCGCACCAAGTTCTGGATGACAAAGAAAGTTGATCAAGCCATATTTCGATCACATCCGCTCGGTTGTTAATTTTTTGTACCAATACTTTGAGCTCGGATATGGTGTGGGGACGGATGGGGACGATGATGTTCATCTCGTTGATTTTTCCACAAAATTGACCACAATGAAAGTCGTATGTCCCACATCAAAATCATCTATGGAACCACCGGCGGAAACACGGAACTCGTGTGTCAGTTTGTCGCAGAAAAATTGAAGGATAAGCATGCCGTAACGCTTGAGCGGTGCGAACTTACAGATCCGAAAAAAGTCACCGATTGTGATTTTCTCATTCTTGCCTCGCCTACCTATGGACACGGAGTACTGGAAATGCACTTTGCGCAGTTTTTTCCAAAGATTCAGGATGTTGATCTTGGAGGCAAACCGTGCGCAGTGATCACGCTTGGCGACCCAAAATACGACATGGATTATTTTTTGGAGTCGGGGAAAATTTTGACGGAATTTCTGGAAACGCATGGTGGTCGTGTCGCGCTTGATTCTCTCAAAATCGCGAAAACGCCGTTGCCGTATTTGAGTAAAAGCGTAATGATGTGGGTTCAAAAGCTGTGTGAGATATTGAAAGGGAATAAGAAGTAAGAATCAAGAATGAATTTTTAATTTCCAATTTTTAATTTTGTAAATAATGTCTCAATGTCTTAATTTTAAAAATTAAAAATTCAAAAAATTATTTAAAAATTACAAAATTTAACATTAAAAATTATTGTAGCAGAATATGACTTCTCAAATTCGTCCCACTACTTCTTCCCCTTGTCCCTTGACGCGAACGCGCCTCAGAATTGTCGGACAAAGCGGATCCGGACTGCTCACAGTCGGCGAGATCGTCTGTAAAGCGCTACAGAATCTTGGGTTTTATCTGTGTGCAGATCGTGAGTATCTTTCTCTTATCAAGGGCGGGCATTCTGCATTTACCATAAATTTTGGGGCTTCTCCCGTGCATTCTCTGTCTCGGGAAGCTGATATTTTAGTCGCCATTGATAAGCATAGTTTAATGGAATATCATGATTCTCTTGTTCCAGAAGGAATATTTGTACACGGATATGAGAGAGTACAGGGAATCTCAGACATTCTGGATTCTATGAAAAAGAAAAAAGTAAATGTGGTTTCTGCTCCTGCCAGAACTCTTGCCACAGAAAATGGTGGCACGGTGCAGATGACCAATATGATTTTACTCGGTATGACGTGGGGGGTGCTGGGGTTTGATTTCAGCGTGGTGGGAGATTTGGTGCGAGAAAAGTTTAAGAAGAAAAAGGGAATTTTGGAAGTGGCGGTGAAGTGTTTAAAAGCTGGATTTGAATCCGTAACCGACACGGCGCCGTGTCGGCTACAAACACCAAAAAAGAAACCGAAAACATTGCTTCTCAACGGCAACCATGCAATTGCGCTCGGTGCGGTACACGCTGGAATGAGAGCATACATCGCCTATCCCATGAGTCCGTCGAGTACGATTCTGGAATACGCCGCGCATATGGCGCGGGATACTGGGATTGTCGTCAAACAAGCCGAAGATGAAATTACCGCCGCACAGATGGCGCTTGGGGCGATGTTCGCAGGCACGCGCGCATTGGTTGCGACGTCTGGTGGAGGATATGATTTGATGACAGAAACGGTAAGCTTGGCGGGAATTATAGAGAATCCACTCGTGATCGTTCTTGCCCAACGTCCTGGACCCGGAACAGGATTGCCAACATGGACCGCGCAGGGAGATTTGAATTTGGCGATTCATTCCTCGCACGGAGAATTTCCACGGGTGGTGATTGCATGTTCTGACCCTTCAGATGCATTTACCGGGATACAGCACGCTTTTAATCTGGCGGAGAAATATCAGATTCCGGTGATTTTTTTGACTGAAAAAGTGATCGCCGAATCCAATATGACGGTTCCCGAGTTTTCGCAGAAAAATATCCCCATTGAACGAGGACTCGTGGAGGGGAAGAAATTGGAAAGTCTCAAAAGTTCTGACAGGTACCGAATTACAAAAGACGGCGTATCATTGCGGTGGATTCCGGGATCGAGTGAGACGCATTATTTCGCGAATGGCGATGAGCATAACGAATCTGGAGAAATTGATGAATCAGAGCGTACGGGAGAGATGTATGCCAAACGCATGAGAAAGCTAGAAACTCTCAAAAAAGATATCCCCGAGCCCGAAGTTTTTAGCGTGAAAGAAAACGCCGATATCTCTTTTGTCGGATGGGGAGGCTCTCTTACTGTGATGCGGGACATTATCGAGATGATGAAGGAGCGGGGGGTAAAAGTGAATTATTTGCACTACCAGTATGTGTGGCCTTTGAAGACTGATTTATTGAACACATTTTTTGTTCACAATAAAAACATTCATCTTCTGGAGGGAAACTATGAAGGACAGTTGGGAACGAAGCTAGAAGGACTGACGGGGAAGAAATTCGCGGGGAAATTGCTGAAATGGAATGGGAGACCGTTCTTTATCGAGGATATACAGAAGTATATAGGGAAGGCTTTAAAAAATTTTTAATTTCAAAATAATGTCTCAATATTCAAATTTTAAAAATTAAAACATTAAAAAATTATTTAAAAATTATAAAATTACAAAATTGAAAATTCTCTCAGGATGGATAAAAAAACAGTAGAAACACTCGCCTCTTGCGCCGATCAGTATATGGCGTACGAGACCGACCAAGTCATGACTTGGTGCGGGGGATGCGGAAATTATGGGATTCAGAATGCATTGAAGCGTGCACTGGTACTTGAAAAAATTAAGCCACGCGACACGCTGATGTGTTTTGATGTGGGGTGTAATGGAAACGGCTCGGACAAAATTGATTGTTACACGATTCATGGACTGCACGGGAGAGTCTTGCCATTGGCTGCGGGGGCGAAAATTGCCAATCCTAAGTTGACAGTGATTGCTTCTGCTGGAGACGGAGCGACGTTTTCAGAAGGCGTGAGTCATTTGGTACATGCGATTAGAAGCGACTATCCGGTCGTGTTTTTACATCACGATAATCAGAATTATGCATTAACCACTGGACAAGCATCTTCGACAACACCTGTCGGGTGTCATAAAACAGCTACTCCAGACGGGGTTGTTACAGAAAATCTCAATCCTCTGGCAATGGTGCTGGGACTTTCCCCTTCATTTGTGGCGCAAACATTTTCAGCTGATGTTGACCATATGACCAAAATTTTCCAAGAAGCACTGCACCACAAAGGATTTTCCTTTGTGCAGATTTTGCAGAGTTGTCCGACGTATAATCGCGAAACATCAGATGCGTGGTACAGTGAGCATGTGTTTGATGTAGAAAAAGAAAAACATGATGTGGAAGACATCTGGGCAGCAAGAAAAATCGTTGAGAATCCAAAGAAACTTCCTTTGGGAATTTTGTATCGGAATCCACAAAAAAAGAATTTTCTGGACAGTGTACTCCATCGCGACCACTTAAAAACAACATTGACTGAAGAAGTACGACATACAGATATAAGCAAGTTTCTGGAGAAAATTTCCTGAACTACGACAAACTCTATTATTCCCAAAAATACAAAAGATTCTCCCCCAATGAGGTTTCATTCGTTATTGTCTTTCCCCTGAAATTTCCTACAATCCGGAACATGGGAAGGTTGGAAGATTACACGGGACCAGGAGAAAACATACGATTGCGATTTGGTATGTCGATTCAATTTTTTGTCTTTCAAGTACTCACCATTGCGCTCGGATTTTTTCTTTTCGCATGGCTCTTAAAAGATGTCCCCTATTTCATGTGGATCATTACTGGAGCGGGAGCGATAGGAATTTTATACTACACGCTCGTGTTTTTTGCGACACGATACTTCGTGACAGAAAAGAAAATTTATAAACGAACGGGTATTTTTTGGACGAAAGTTATTTCTATCAAGCAGGAGGAAATAGAAAATATGGAAGCCAATCAACCGTTTCTTGCGGGGAAGTTTTTTAACATGGGAACACTCATTTTTAGTACCGCTGGCACTTCAGCATTTCAAATAGAGTTAAAAAACGTCCACGATCCATTCAGACGGAGAAAACAAATTGAAGCGGTATGGAATATGCCACACGCTCTGTAAGGAAACACTGGGAAAGTGTGGTTTTTCAGTGTTTCCTTAAGAAAGTATCTGTGTTATTGCTAGCTGAAACGTAAATAAACTTAAGGCAATAATCATCAAGGACACCATCAAAAGTAAAACTTTTGGTGGTAATTTTTTGCAGATGAACGCAGAAAAAGGAGACGCGATAATCCCTCCCCCCAAAAGTCCCACAATAACTGGCCAATTCTCAAGACCGATGAGGGTAAGAAATGTCAGAGAAATTGTCAGAGTAACAAAAAATTCTGTCGCCCCTGTAGATCCGATACTATACCGAGGATCATGCCCTTTGGCGATCAGCGTAGAGTTAACCACGGGACCCCATCCTCCTCCTCCGACCGAATCAAGGAGACTTCCCAAGAATCCAAGTGAACTGATAAAACGAGAAGAGAGTTTCGTTCCTACCGGACGAAAAAGATGAAGTACTGCTGAAACTCCACGAGAAAGAAGAAATAATGGGAAAAACCGCCTCTGAACCTCTTCCTCATGAAATTCTCCCAATGATCTGTGAAGAATCGTATAGCCCAAGACCAAAAGATACAACGCTACAAACGGTTTAATAAAAACACTCTCAATATTGCTGAGTACATACGCTCCGAGTGCTCCTCCAATGATTCCGGGAATGAGCAGAGTGAGGAACAGTTTTTTTTCTACATTGCCAAAACGCCAATGAAAAATTCCCGCCGCTCCGGATGTAAACACTTCGGATGTATGGACGCTCGCACTTGATACAGCAGGAGGAATCCCAAGTGCGATAAGTACCGTATTTGAGACAATCCCAAACCCCATACCGATCCCCCCATCAATGATCTGCGCCCCAAACCCGATGGCGGCAAAAATCAAAACATCATGGAGTTCTGGCATATCTTCATTGTAGCATGAGAAGATTTATGAAAATATATTATTTACGTCTTCCTGAGTGTTCCGCAGAGCAGAATACGAAGGAACTTCGAAATAAGTGAAACCCCATTAGACAGAAGCTATCGCTTTTGCCTAAATGACGAGACCTCTGGGCTTCGCAAGGCGCGAGGTTCATCAAACCCCGCCACAGACCTTGGAGAGGGTTCCCCTCTCGCCTTCCGGAAACCCCTGTCAAAAGATCTCCGGGTTTACGTCCGTGGCAATTTTGAGTATTTCAAATACACGAAGCAGAAGATTCTTCGCTCCGCCAAGGCTGAACTCAGAATGACGTTCTTTACTTTTCTACCTAATACGAAATACGTACTGCGTAATACGAAAATGTATACTCCCAGTATACATTTTATTTCTTCTTCCTTTTTTCTAATTCTTCTATTTCATCCCGCAATACAGCCGCTCGTTCGAAATCCAAGTTTTTAATGGCAATATCCATTTCTTTTTCCAATTCCTCTATCATTCGCTCAATCTGATCTCGCTTTTTCAGTTTATCAAAATTACGCACAGTCCCGCCGGTAAGGTCTTTGGAAATATCCACGATACGCTTCACGATGGTCGTCGGCGTGATATTATGTTTTTTGTTATACGCTTCCTGAATCATTCTTCGGCGATCGGTCTCTCCGATAGCATTTTTCATGGCGGTGGTTGTTCTGTTCGCATACATAATAACCCGTCCATCGGAGTTTCTTGCCGCACGCCCAATTACTTGCAACAACGAATCACGAGAACGCAAGAACCCTTCTTTATCTGCATCCAGAATACAAATGAGTGCCACTTCTGGAAGATCGAGTCCCTCACGCAATAAATTAATTCCGACCACGACTTCTATTTTCCCATGACGTAAATCTGTCAAAATATTGATCCGTTCCAGTGTTTCGATTTCTGAATGCAAGTATTTCGCACGCAATCCCGCTTCTATTAAATACTCCGCCAAATCCTCGGCGGATTTTTTCGTCACGGTAGTAATGAGTACTCGATATCCTCTGGCAATGGTCGCTCGCACCTCCTTCATCAAATCATCAATTTGATGTTGTGCCGGACGAATCTCAATGGGCGGATCCAGAAGCCCCGTAGGGCGAATAATTTGCTCCACAATCTCCTTTTTTGAGCAATATTCATATTCATACTTTCCGGGCGTCGCCGAAACGTAAATCGCTTGTTTGATGCGAGATTCAAATTCAGAGAATTTGAGCGGCCTGTTATCAAGGGCGGAAGGCAAACGAAATCCGTGTTCCACTAATGTTGTTTTTCGACTTAAGTTCCCGTTAAACATTCCTCCCACTTGAGGGATGGTGATATGTGACTCATCAATAAAACATAAAAAATCATCTGGGAAATAGTCCATAAGCGTTGAAGGGGGATGTCCCGCCGGAACACCTGATAAATATCGTGTATAGTTCTCAATCCCGTTCACATATCCCATTTCCCGTAGCATTTCCAAATCATATGTCGTGCGCTGCTGAAGACGATGGGCTTCCAAATTTTTTCCCATTTTTTTGAGTTCCGCCAACCGAACAACCAAATCCTGTTCTATTCCCTTTGCCGCTTGTTCAATGCGATCAGGTGTCGTCACTTGGTGCTTTGCTGGAAAAATAATTACACTCTGTTTCTCTTCCAGGAGTTCTCCCGTAAATGCATCTACCACCGAAATTTTATCCAAATTATCGCCCCAAAATTCCAACTGATAAGCAGTATCGGAATGCGGAGAAAAAATCGTAATTACATCGCCCAACACCTCAAATGTTCCGCGGGAAAGATCTGTTTTGGTGCGCTGATATTGAATATCTACCAATTTTCTCAAAAGCTCTTGGCGTGGGTAGTCTTTGCCTTTCTCAATCGTGAATGCCAACGCTTCGTATGTTTCCACATCTCCCAAACCATAAATACAAGAAACGGAACTGACAATGATCACGTCCCGACGTGTAAGCAGATTAATGGTGGCCGCATGACGGAATTTTTCTATTTCTTCATTAATAGTCGCTTCTTTTTCTATAAACGTATCAGTGCGCGGCATATACGCCTCTGGCTGATAATAATCATAATAACTCACAAAATAACTCACCGCATTGTCCGGAAAAAACTGCTGAAATTCCGCGCACAGCTGCGCCGCCAAGGTTTTATTGTGCGCTAAAATCAAGGTCGGACGTTGCGTTTGAGCAATAATATTTGCCATCGTAAACGTTTTTCCCGTCCCCGTCGCCCCCAGAAGTGTCTGATGACGCAAACCCTTCCCAAGACCTTGCATGAGAGTCACAATAGCCTTTGGCTGATCTCCCGTAGGAGTAAAATCCGATACTAATCTTAATTCCTGAGACATATGAGCGTGCGGAGGATTCTGCCTTAAAAAATATTTTTTGGCAAGCGAAGGACGTACAAAATACCTCTTTCTTTTCTTTATTCTTTCCGTTGACATTTTTATAAAATAATTTATAAGACGTTTCTCATGGTAGAACAATTCGATATCCACACCCTCGAAAGACAAAAAGAAATCGAAAGAGTAAACACCATTACGCGTAAGTATTGGGGAATGGTCATGACAGATCCGTCAGGGGCTCGAGAAGCTGTCAGACAAATGTGTGAAGAGATATTTGATGAAGAACGTATTACAACAAATATAACCGGACTCGACCATATACCTCCCAACCAAGGTCCATACATATTTGCCCCCAATCATCCAACCGTATTAGAGGAACATAAAATATTCGAAATGTTCGGAGCGAAATATTCTGTTCCTTACTACATTCTCCTTTTCGACCATCTGATGAGTCAACATCTGGAAAAACCCGTTCATTTTGTGGTAACCGGACCGGATAACGATCAATATAGAAAAGTACATGAAAGCCTGGGATATATCCTTGTGCCACATAGGCCGAACGGAGAAAAACTTTCTATTCCAGAAATGAAGACTATAAACACTCAAGTACAAGCCTATCTGAACAAAGGGGAAAGTATTGTCATCTTCCCTGAGGGGAAATTTTATGGAAAGGGGAATATTGGTCCTTTGCAACCAGGAACTTTTCATTTAGCTGAAAAGTTCGGAGCTCCTGTAACCCCAGTTCTGATGGATGGCTTTGATGAACCTTATTCTCATATTTCCTTTGATATTGCCGCGCCAAAAGAAGTCCCCGCTGGCTTACATCCTCGAGATGCCGCAACTATATTTCGTTGTCGCATTATTGAAGAACTCGGTCTTCGCCCCGTAGAAACAAGAGAAACCTAATCCGAAAACTTCACTTCCCACACCTCCTCATTTCCCTTGAGATAGAGCGCTTTTTTTTCAAACCAGAATTGATAAAACTGGCTTATATTTTCTGATATCTTATAGATTTTTTCCTCGCCCAAAAACACTTCTCCAGTCTTTGATAATCGCCAGAATCCCCCATCTAGAAACGCAGCCACGAGAGTGTCCTCCGGTAGTATTTGAAACGATTTTCCATCAAAACGAAGCCACCTATCGAGCTCTTTTCCTACAAACACTCCTTCATTTCCCACGGAAATTTGTTCCCACCGCCTCATATCCCCCTCCCATATTTTTTGTTTCCGTCGAAGCGCAAAATCATAGAAAAAAAGAGTTTTCTTCTCCGGAATGACAATCCCTGATTCTTGCAATCGAAAATTCCGATGCATATCAAGCAGTTCGAATGTTCCGTGAATTGTGGTAAGAATTTTTCTATCTCCTGAAATATTAACGACAAAAATCGAAAGAGCTTCCTTTTGTTCTTCTCCGAATACAGCAAATGCACCATCCGGATCAAAAAGTATCGGTCCATGAACATCTAACTTCAAAGCACGAAAAGGTGTTTCTCGCTCCGAGCGTATTTGTTCAAATGCCGGAAGAGAAAATTTTTCTCGCACGGGAGAAGGTTTCATATCAAGAGAAACTATTTCTGTACGAAACGCCGGCACGAGTTTCACGCGAAACGGAGTCGGAAAAAATCCTTTTGCCACTACTTTCCCTTGGAATGCCTTCCCTGCTCGCACACGTAGTCGACAAGGCGATGTTTCGCATTGTACTTTCTCTCCACTCTCCAAAAGAATCTCAAATGCTTCCACCGGAGTTACAAATTGTACCGTTCCTCGCCAAAAAAAGAACCATCCCAATCCTAGAATAATACCTCCGCATACAAATCCTAAAAATATTTTTCGTTGCATGGAGTGCTGAAATCATCAAGTCCTATGTCCTCGATATGTTGGCAAAAAATCTTGGCTCCGTCAATGCGCACAATTACAGCATCAATCCGAAAAAAGGGAATTTCTTTTATCTCCAATTTCCGAAGAAAAAAATCTTCTGCCGCTGATAAGATTTTTTCGAATTTTGCAGGTGTAATAGATACTTCTCCTTCTCCAAAAGCGTCCGAACATCGTGTTTTTACTTCCACAATGACATATTCGTCTTTTTCAGTATCCAAAAAAATGAGATCTATTTCTCCCCCCAACGCATGGTAATTTTGTTCCAAAAACTTACACCCCCGTCCCTCCAGAAAGCGACGAGCAATAGCTTCTCCGCGATTTCCGATGCTCTTTTCTTTTCTCATCGTGTCCCTGAGTCTAACGGAAAAGAATTGTTTTTCAAAATCCTAAGACTACATCAGGAAATGGATGCCCGTTGCAATCGCTCAATACGTTCATCAATGGACGGATGAGTCGAGAAAAGACGCCCAAAGTGACTTTTTTTATCTGATATTTTCATCGTTGCAAGCGATTTTTGGCGTGAATCGATTTTTTGAGATAGTTGGTCAAGTCGTTTCAGAGCGGCAATCATTTTTTGCTTCCCGACAAAACGAGCCCCCCCGTAATCCGCTCGAAACTCTCTGTAACGAGAAAAAGCAAATACAACCAAAGAAGCTAAAATACCAAATACGATCTGAAAGACGATGGCAATAAGATAATAGGACAGATAGCCGATTTCTTCATTTTTCGCTAAAAATTTACTCACTCCGTATGCTGCCACGCGTGACGCAAAAATCACAAAGGTATTCAAAATTCCTTGCACCAGTGTCATCGTCACCATATCGCCGTTCGCGACATGCGCCATTTCGTGGGCGAGCACCCCTTCCAGCTCCGTATCATCCATTTCTCGCAACAATCCCGCAGACACCGCCACCAATGCATGATTTTTGGACCACCCGGTCGCAAAGGCATTAACCTCCGGGGACGGATAAATGCCAACTTCAGGCATTTTCATATTCAAACCCTGTGCAATATTCTGAATTATGTGCACTAATTTGGCTTCGTGCGCGTCTTGAGACGAAGTAATGACACGTACTTTCATCATCCATTTCGCCATTAATTTTGACAAAAAGAGCGAAATAAAACTTCCGGCAAACCCGATAATAGCTGAATAAATTGCTAACGATGTCAGATCTAGTCCGTAAGGCGTGAGATACGGACGAATACCAAAAACACTCACCACCGTGGTAAGGATCGCAATAATGGCAATGTTGACCACCAAAAAGAGGAAAATTCGTTTGAGAAATCGCATGGGAAAAGTATTACAAGAGGACTCGAGCATAGAAAATCATCCCGAAAAATCAAGAAGAAGCCATGCCGTTCTCTCGGTTACACATGATATGTAATACACCATGAGTTTTGCTAGTCAGGTTCATACCCCAAAAATCGCAATCCTTTCCTCCCGAATTTGTCAAAAATATATTTTCTCACCCTTCCTCGTAAATTTCCGGGGACAAGTAAACGAAACACGTCCCCTCGTACCGAAGCCGAAAAACTTTCTGGCGGAGTAATTTGATGGCAACTTACATCCAGTCTTTTTTTTCTTTCTGGATTTCCTATTTCTCGTGTTTCCATGTCTGTTTTGTAGTTATAGTCAGAAATGCGTCAATAGCCACCTCTAATTCTCATCCGAGCCGCACCTGTGCAAACTGGAATATCTCTTGCGGAATATTTTTCCCCGTAGCGGCTTCGAATCCCTTAAAATACGGTGATGAATTTACTTCGCAGACTTTATAACTCCCTTTATCAATTAATATATCCACTCCGGCAATTTCAAGTTTGAGTGCCTTAGCGCTTTCTACCGCCAACCATTCAATTTCAGAACTCAATGGAAAAGGTGCTACCGTTCCTCCCGCAGAAAAATTCGCCTTAAACGACCCTTTTTTTCCCGTGCGGAGCATAGCCCCGATCGCTCTTCCTCCAATAACAAACACACGAATATCTTTGCCACTGCTATCGGACACAAATTCCTGCAGAATAATATTCTGCTTCCCGTCAGATGATTTTTGAATGAGTTCCAGTACGTCTTGAAGTTGTGCTATATTTTCACACAGCATTATTCCACGACCTTCAGATCCAGACACCGGTTTGACCACAATGGGAAATTTGAACTCTTTTTTAATGAGACTTGTTCTAATGGTAGACTTCGCCAACATGGTTTTGGGAAGAGGGATATTGTTGGAAGCCAAAATTTGCGTTGCCTCCAGTTTATCTTTTGAACTCTCAATCCCTTGTGCATGGTTCAACAAAAATACTCCCAGCTGCTCCAATTGCCGAAGCACTGCCAAACCAAAATACGTTGTCCCGCTCCCCATCCGAGGAATAACGAAATCAGGAAGTGCCACCGGCTTATGCCGGTACAGGATTGTCTGATTCGAGTCTCGTGGCTCTAGTATTTCAAAATCTTCCGGCGTAACGAGTTTCATTTCTATCCCATTCTTTTCGGCTTCCGCTAAAAATCGCTTGTTTTCATACGTCTTTTGTTTTTCTTTTTTGGCAAAAATCCAGATTTTCATGTGCATGGGAGGTGACAGAGCGAGATATTACCCTCCTTCCAAAAGTTGTCTAATAAATTATTCCGGAAATGGGAAATAAATGTTACGGGGTCTATTTCCAAAACTCTTCCATGATTGATACCGCACTCGAGGATAAAAAAATTCTTGATCTGATACGTTTATTTTTGCACGAACACAACGCGACCTGTCTTCTGACGGCTGAAATCCATCCCGACAAACGCAGTTAGAAGCGCTATATGAGTAGTCCGCGTTCGAAGGACAAGAAACCGTTTTGGGAGGGAAAAGCGTAAAATCCATGCTCGGAGCAGTATGCGTCCATGTTCCCCCACAAATAGAAAAAGAATCCGTTGTCCCATCATTACAAACATATTGCCCATCCGTGCCGCAATAACTCATTCCTCCGTGCCGATCACATGCGTTACTTTTTGCCGAAGCTCCCCCTGCAAGCAATATTCCTGCCACGACCAAGAAAACAAGATATTTCATATTGAGTGTTTTGTAAAATATTTTTTACAAATTGTCAACTTATTTCTCATCAAAAAATAAGAATCGTCTTTCTGAGAACTCTGCCCCTGAGCGCAGAGAAGAGGAAGAGGGCGAAGAATCTTCCTCTTAAGAAATCAGTTGCAAGATTTTATAAAGAAGATCCTTCTCCCGACAAGTCGGGATCAGGATGACGTATTATATTTACAAGAAAATGCCACATACCCCCGCAATAACCGCATACGCCAACAGCGGCCATATAGTATGTCTTAAGATCGTTCCCGTTTTATTTATCAGTCCCACTACAGCGCTTCCAGCAATAATATTTTGAATGCTGACCATGTTCCCAAACGCTCCGCCAACGTTTTGGAGCGCCAAGACAACTGTTTCTGGAAGGGACAAAGAAACGGCGGTTGTCTGCTGAATAGCACCAAACGTAAGATTGGATACCGTATTTGAACCAGAGAAAAATGCCCCTAGCGCTCCAAGCAACGGACTGAAAAAAATCCACGTTTTTCCGGAAATCGAAGCCAATGTTTCTCCCAGCACCACCGCTGGCGAAACATCTCCCACCATGAGGAGTTTCACGAATACAAGTGCCGCCGAAAGCGCAAGAATAGGTCTTTTCATGCGCTTCCATGTTTTAGAAAATACTTTTTTTCGCTCTTTCCATGAAAACGAAAAAATCAAAAAGGAAAAAAGTGTCACCGCCAAAAATGGTACAAAAGAAGGCACGTACAGTGTCGCATGAGACCATGATTCTCCCGTTCCTAATATATTCTTCAATCCCAGCACCAAGGAAGGGGAAATCGAAAAAGTTCCTACTTGTCCCAATGCGACACTCCACGAGGAAGCGGAAGAAGTAAAAAACGATTTGAGCCCTATCCATTCCAGCCGTGTTGCAACTAAGAGAACTATTACCAAGACAAGGGGGGCGAAAGCGCGAAAGAGTTTTTTATAATCAATAACACGAGTCGAAGGTTGTACAGAGTCCCTTGCCAATCCGATATTGCGACGCGCAAGAAAAATTGTAAGTACAATTCCAACCGCTCCTCCAATCAATGCAGGAAATTCCGTACTCCACAGAGAGAGCGCCAGAAATGGAATAGTACATGACAAAATAGACAATAAAATAAAACGCCAGTTTTTTCGTATTTCCTCCCAAGAAAGTAAAAAGCGAAGTGCCAGAAACGGAATGATCAGTCCCGCAAAAAAGTGAATAAGTGCTGTGTTCTGTCCGATACGCAGAATTTCTTCGGAAGGAAGCCCCAATGCTCCAAGACCAAACCATGTAGGCGTTCCCACCGCTCCGAAAGAAACCGGAACACTATTCATAACTAAACAAAGCATAACGACACGGAGCGGAGAAAACCCAAACTGCACCAAAAGCGGCGCTGCGAGTGCTACCGGTGTTCCAAATCCGCTCACCCCCTCTATAAAAAAAGAAAATGCCCACGCGATCAACATCACTTGTTCGACACGGTGTTCGGCAAGCGTTTCCAACCATTCATGAATGGTTTTCAATGCCCCAGATATTTCGAGCATTTGAAATAAAAGCACCGCCCCCCAAATAACCAAAATCGGCGTCCAAGCCATGAGAAGCCCCGAAATCACCCCCGCATGAAGCAAGATAGTGTCAGCCTGAAAAACAAAAATTCGAATTATGTAGAGCACCGCTACCGCCAGTGGAAGAGCCTGAAAGGATGGCATCCCTCTGCGTCGCACCATAAGCCAGACGAGGAGAACGATCGGAAAAGCCGAGAAAAAAACGTTCATGGTTCTCTTTTGAGTTTGGCTTCACACGCAAGCGAAAACTCAAGTGCCGTATCTCCATCCCCTCCTTCAAGCAACCAATACTCTGTCCTAACGTCACTTCTAACGTTCGGAATATTGTCCGGCGGATTGAGAATAATAACACGACTGTCCAGAGAAAAAGAGATTCCAAATTGAGATTTGAGTGGAAGAAAAATAATTCTCCCCGTGCGAGCATCGATCACGGCGTGTTGTCGACAATTTTTTCCACACGACCGAGAAGTAATCGTATAGCTTCCCGCAAAATTTGGCGGACGTTTACTGCCGGCACGAAGCATACTTTGAAATTCGGAACCGGCAGGATGGCTTTGTATATTAACTGGAGACGGCACACCGACATATTTCACTCCTGCCGGAAAATTTGTAAGCGAAAATTCCGCGCACGGATTTTCTATTGTATTCGTTTGTTCCGCACATCCCGCCAAAACAAACGACAGGAAGCTCAAAACAAGTAATTTTTTCATTTTTTCTTTTTTTCTGAACCCAATACTCGTATAAAAATATCACTTCCTTTGTACCCCGCATATATCATCCCCAAACCAATAAGTACCAAAAGTATCTCTCCAAATGCATCAAGGAACACGGAAAGGAGCACTACAAGACCTAAAAAGAAGATAATCCTACGATCAACTGGTAGTTGCATGATTTCTTTTTCAAATTCCACTACTTCTTCTCCCACGCTTGAAAGCGCCTTTTTCCCAGCTTCCACCGCTTTTTGACCTGTTTCGCGAAGCTGTCCCGCCACGTTTTTAATCGGTTCCGAATTGGCTGATGTCGGTTTCTTGGATGGAGCCGGTTTCTTTTCTGCCATAAGAGAAAGAATGAGTTTTTTTCAATTTTATGGTACAACGCCCCGCGATGCAAAGGAATTTCTGGACTACCCTCCCGCGCCCTATTCTCGTTCTTGCTCCCATGGCAGGATACACCGAAAGCCCTTTTCGAAGACTGATAAAAGAAATCGAGCCTTCTACTGTTTTGATATCTGAACTGATTTCCGCCGAAGCACTTCGTAGAAAAAACGAAAAAACTATGAGATTGGCGGAGTTTATGCCGGAAGAAAAACATTTTTACTGCGTGCAATTGTTCGGAAAAACAGAAATCGCCTTTTTGGAAGCGGTAAAAGTGGTAGAAGAACTGGGCGCTGACGGAATTGACCTGAACCTCGGCTGTCCTTCTCCAAAAGTGGTCGGCTCTGGACATGGATCAGCACTACTTCAAGATCCGTGCTCTACAGCCACTCTTATCGAACAGATTGTAAAAGCAACAAAACTTCCGGTGTCCGTCAAAATGCGACTTGGATTTTATGACGATAAGAATCTTATTCAAACAGCCAAAGCATTTGAGTCGGCGGGAATATCTTCCCTTGCTATTCATGGAAGAACCACCAAACAAAAATTCACTGGTCAGGCAGACTGGAATCGGATCTATGAAGTAAAAGAAAATGTACGTATTCCCGTACTTGGAAACGGAGATATTACCAGCGCACAAATTGCAAAACAAAAATTAAAAAATCTCGATGGCATGATGATTGGACGAGCGGCTCTGCGGAATCCTTGGATCTTTGCTCAGTGCCGAGCGGCGTTTGCGGGAAACCCTATTCCTCCCAAACCCACACTTCCCGAACAACTCGATTTTTTTCGCCGTCATGCACAACTTGCAACAGAATTTAAAAATGAAACCTGGGCGATGATCGAACTCCGCAAACATTTTGCTCATTTCGTCCGAGGCATCCGTGGTGCGGCTCAATTTCGCGACCGACTTATTCGAGTAGAAAGTTTGGTAGAAATGGAAGAAATTTTTGAGGAGATGGCGAAAGAATTTTAAAAAATTCTTTTCTGAGCTTTATTGACAAAGGAAACTCTAAAAATACAATCGCCAAGCAAATCGCAAGGGAATACCATCCAAAAGTTTGTTCTTTAAATGGAGTCTCCAAAAATCGTAGATTTTTTCTCCGAGTATGGGGTAGCTGAATGCGAGTAGTTGTTGGTGAGTGTAACGAATCAATGACGTAAAACGAGCATGAAGATCTCCGTACGAGGAAAATGGAGCGAGGACGAAACAAATTGAGCTAATCGCAAAGCGATTCGCGAGATAGTGCAGTCCTCCAGCGACGACGGTCTCGTAGTTCAACGGATAGAACGCCAGTTTGCGGAACTGGTAATTCAGGTTCGATTCCTGACGAGACTACCATAGAAAATTCTGCCCACCCCTTGCGGGTGGGGATAATTTTTTACATTGGCTTTGCCAATGGGAAGCGAACCGTAGGTTCGCATTTTCACAGCGAGCGTACGAGCTGATGAAAATGTTTTCGACTGCGCAGTGAGCAAAGCGAACGAGCATGAGAGAATTTCCTGACGAGACTACCAAAATAGCAAGATAATGCCCTATGGCATTGTTGCTACATTCCTCGCTTGCTCGCATATAAAGGAAAGCTGTGGCGGGCTGACTCCTTTTGGATGAAAGCTTTTCTTTTTGTTTGAAGAATTAGAGATAGAACTGAAAACTAATGAACCTTCGATTGGAGAAAAGAATTTGCGTATAAAAATTTGACAATAATATTTTTTAAAGTATAGAGGGGTAAATTAAAATTAAAAATGTCTAAAATTCTTGAACAGAATGGATTGGATTGGAATAGTAGTAAATGTGGAACAACTTTTGAATATTTTACCCTCCTTTCTGAAATAGCTGAATCAAACGACAAAAGTCCTGAAATCATGGTGGAGGTAAATAGGGTTCTAAGAAACCTCCAAATATGTATCTCAGAGTAGAATAATTTTTTTGGTGCCACGAGGCAGATTTGAATTCGCCACGGCGAACCTTTGGCTCCCGACCTCCGGGTTATGAATCCAACGTCCGCCGTGGCGGACTACTGTGATATTTGGTGTCAGAGGGGAGATTTGAACTCCCGACCTCCGGGTTATGAATCCGACGCTCTCACCAGCTGAGCTACTCTGACACAAGTGGTTTCTTTTTTAACAATAGTGCTATGGGCGGGGTGAAAATCCGACGCTCTCACCAACTGAGCTACTCTGACATCGTCGCTATGGCGGAGCACGGCCGGATTCGCTGACGCCCGCCTCAGGCGGGCTACTCATCCTCAGCTACCCCGCGCTCACGGAAGATACTTTTTAGCTTTTCAGCTTTTTGACTTTTAAACTGTTCTCCAAAGAACTCGCCGATTGTATGATTTCGAGCCCCTAGGTCAAGCAAAGGTTTTGATTTTATCCTGAAAATCCGTACTATCTGCGCGATGAATTTTTGGAAAAAGTTATTCGGTATCGGACAAAAGCAATCTTGCTGCGGTGGAGACTGTTGCGCGCATGCCGAAAATATGCAGACACTCCTCTCCCTCACAGAGGAAGATATGAACGTACTGAAAAATCTAGATGAACGGATTGTCGTGGGAAAAGTACTCGAAGTCACGCCTCATCCTGACCCCAGTATCACCAAAGTCCGCGTCACTCGCACTGATCTGGGCAATGGAACGACCGAACAAATTCTTTGCGGAGGAACGAATCTCGAAGCTGGATTTATCGTCCCTGTCGCAACGATAGGTGCGAAGCTGTCGGAAGACTTTGAAATCGGCGTACGAAAGATCGCCAACGTCGAAAGTCGTGGCATGATTTGTGCTCGTGCAGAACTTGGATTATCACCTAACGGCGAACAAAAAGGCGAAATTTGGTCTTTACCGGAAGAAGCGGAAAAATATTTGGGGAAGTGTTTAAGGGAGTTATAAGGTTATTCTATTTCTGATTCTCCGTTTATTTCTCGCTCCAACCTCAATCGAATCTCCTTTTTTAACTTTTCTATTTGTCTTCTTTTTCCTTTTGTTTTTGTCCTTTCCGGTCTTTCCTTTTTATGATTTGAATAAAATACTTCTGTGGCACAATGCCCTGTTTGAGAAGAATCACATTCTTTTCTGCAACGATCATTCACCCATGCTGTTGCTTCTCGCACACTACGAGTAGTAGATAAAGCGCTTTTTAAAAGATAAAAATTACCGCAATCTTTTCTTTTTTGTTCTTTCGGACTTGTTTTTATTTCCCACCTTACTTCTGCTTCCAAAGCTTTCCTATCTGTTTTTCCCATAACCGAACTTGAAAATATATTAAAAGTCTTGTGGTATTTATATTGTATATTTACTTTGTCAACTTTCCTCGCATTTATTTTTGACTAGACTTCATCTAAATTGCTATCTTCCTTTTGTTAAAAACTAAGGACTAAAAGCTAAAAACTAATTTATGAAACTTTCCTATAATTGGCTTTCCACCTTCGTTGACCTCAAGGGAATCACTCCCGAGGATATACATGCTCATCTCACGCTTCACACTGCTGAGGTTGAGGAATCAATTCCTCTGAAGCCTTATTTTGAAAAGGTATACGCCGGCATGCTCGTATCCGTAAAATCGCACCCTCAATCAAAGAAATTACATATTGGAACGTTTGATCTAGGGAAAATGGGGAAAAAACAGATTATTTTTGGAGAGGTCCATGAACTCAAAAAAGAAGAAATCTATCCCCTCGCTCTGGATGGAGCGATACTACGATCGGGAATAGAAATCAAAAATACGGAAATTCGCGGCGAAAAGTCCGAAGGAATGGTCGTCGACAACCAAGAACTAGGAATGAAAAATGACGGACTTATACGTTGGACCGATCCGAAACTACTCGGACGATCGCTTCCCGACATAGAAGCAAATTTTTCGGATATTATTTTTGAAATTGACAACAAATCCCTGACACACCGTCCGGATTTATGGAGTCATTTAGGCATGGCACGAGAACTCTCGGGAATTTTCGGGCGAAAAATGTATACTGGGGGTATACACCCCTCCAAAGGAATCGAAGATCATGTGCGAAAAGCAAAGGGTTCAAAAGTTTCTGTTTCCATTGAGACCGAAAAATGCCCCCGGTTTTGCGCACTCCGTGTATCTGGTATTCAGGTAGCTCCTTCTCCCTTGTCAGAGCAAATCTTGCTAGAAAACTTAGATATTCGCGCTATTTCCAATTTAGTGGATATTACCAATCTGATCCTCACCGGATGGGGACAGCCAATGCATGTATTTGACGCGCAAAAAGTCGAAAAAGGATTTGTCATCCGCCAGGCTCGTCAAAATGAAACAATAGTGGCCCTCGACGGGGAAGAATATGAACTCTCTCCTGATGATACCGTTGTGGCAGATACGCAAAAAGCATTGTCTATCGCCGGCATTATGGGAGGAGAGCTTTCTGGAGTAAGTGACAAAACCACAGACGTAATTTTTGAGTGCGCCAATTGGAATCCCGTCTCAACTCGACATACTTCCACGCGTCTCGGACTTCGTTCCGACAGTTCTATTCGATATGAAAAATCATTGGATTCAGAAATGTGTCTTCCTGCGTTACTGATGGCGACAGAAAAAACACTTCACGCTTCTCCGAACGCTCAGATCGCGTCCATTCTCACTGACGAATATCCTCAAAAAAATAAAGATATGACGCTTTTTCTTGATCCCGATACAGTAAGAGCGCATTCTGGTATCCTCGTTTCCGATTCGGAAATACGAAAGAAGCTCGAATCAATTCATTTCGGTGTCACTGAAAAATCCGGAAAATGGAGCGTAAAAGTCCCCAGTTGGCGCTCTACAAAAGACATATCTATTGCTGAGGATCTCACGGAAGAAGTGGTACGTTTGTATGGATTTGAAAACATAGCACCCTCTCTGCCGGAATTGCCCATTCATCCTCCGCGTGTTAATTGGCTTCGAAAAATGGAATGGCAATGCCGTGACACACTCTCTGCCAGAGGATTTCAAGAAATACTCAACTATTCCTTTGTCCCACGGGAAGATACAACATTTACGGAAAAAAAATCATATGTAACCCTCGAAAATCCACTTTCGGACGAACAAGCACAATTAAGACAGACACTTATTTCAAACATCGTTCAAAACCTAGAGTCAGAACTTCGCACGCACGGCGAACTTCATTTTTTTGAGTTTGGAAAAGTATATGAACCATCTGTCGGAGAAATCCTTCCTCAGGAAATCTCTCACCTGGCATTGCTTTCTGCTGAAATTTCAACCGACCCTGAAACGGAAAACAAACTCTTTTTTTCGCTCAAAGAAGAAATACAAAATCTTCTAAGTTCCCTTGTCCTCACTGTGGAATTTCGCCCCGGGAAGCATCCTCTTTCTTTCGCTCACCCCTCCAAAACGGCTGATATATTTATTCAAGAAGAAAAAATCGGAACGGTCGCTGTTCTACACCCAAGCAAAAACAATATCAAAAATGCCTCCATCTCATTCGTTGAAATAGACACTGAAATAATGCTTTCTCACATGCGTCATACGACTGTCTCTTATTCCCGACTATCTCCGTTCCCACTTGTCAGGCGGGATATCTCTCTCGTCTTAGACCAAAAAGTGCTTATGGCAGAAGTGCGCCAAGAAGCATTTAAATCATCTCCCTTGTTGGCTAATATGGAACTTTTCGATGAATTTGAAGATGAGAAAAAATTTGGCGCACACCAAAAAAATCTCTCGTTTCATTTAGAATTTTCTTCTCCAGACCATACTTTGAGTGAAAAAGAAATTGACGAAACTTTTTCTCGCATAGCACAAATACTGGAAAAAAAGTTTCAAGCAACGCTGCGAAATGAATCAAATGCTCCCGCATAAAACTAAAAATACCCTCGGGCATATTGACAATACATATCAATACATGATATAATAAGGAGATAAGCTACAAAACATGAAAGAAAAAAAGAAAAAATCAGGGCTTTTGACAGGAATTATTGTCGGAGGAGCTGTGGGATCTGTCCTCTCTCTTCTATTTTCAACCGAATCTCAGCGACGAAAAGTACGAAAACTTTCCAAGCAAGTGCTGAACGAAGGGAAGTCAGCGGCAGAAAAATTTTTGGACACGTATAGAAAAAAATGAAGACTCTCTGTTTTGGGTTCCAAACAAAACACCTCTCACCACAATTCCCACAGAAGAGCAATGAAATTTAGTCTACAAATTTGACGAAGCGAGGAAAGACATTGAAAATGAAGGTTAGCTATTTTTTAACCTCCTTTCATTATGGGCACCAATAGTTGCTCTCCTCTCGGCAAAATTGCCTGGGTACTTCTTATTATCGGGGGACTGAACTGGGGTCTGGTTGGATTTTTCCAGCTTGATCTCGTGCAAGTTCTCTTTGGCGGAATGCCAATGATTGGGACGATTGTATACGTCCTCGTCGGTCTTTCCGCGCTTTACGCTCTCTTCGCAAGAGGAAGTAGTTGTAAAAAATAAGCGGTTTGTTTCGGAAATGAACAAAAAATTCTTTCCCTCTCCCAAGTGGGAAGGAGTTTTTTGTTCCCTTTTTGTTGTTGAGACACAATTTCCTCTCTATTTGTTTCGAAATATTGTATAATACACCTTCTTTTCCAGAAGAAAAAAAGCCCAGAAAAGTGAAAAAGTCTTGACAGAGCATAGAAAGGGAAATTAGAATCTCTCACGTATATATTTTTTAATTTCTTTCTTAATGAAAAAATTACTCGTTTTAGCACTCGGATTGTTCTTGGTAGCCTGTGGACAATACACGACTCCTGAAGAAGGAACTGAAGAAGTTCCAGCCGTAGAGGTAGAAGGAGAAGCTATGATGCAGGAAGAATCAGTGATGTCAGAAGAAGACGTTGAGATGCCAGAGGAAGGAGAGGAAGCCATGATGGAAGAAGAAAGCGCTGAATAATTCTTGCACGATATTATTTGCACGATAAAAAGACCATATTTGAGAATAGTGCTCGGATATGGTTTTTTTTCGTTTTTGCACATATGGTCAAACAAAAGGAAAGTCATATTCGTTTTTCCCATTCCTCACATTTTCCATTACAATAACGCGGAATGAGCGATTACAATGCGAATGGATACCAATTTTTTTCTCTGACAGATGCAAATACAAAAGAATGGAATGCATTTGTCCTCTCATCTCAGTTGGGATCTATCCATCAAATTTCCGACTGGAAAAATTTTCAAGAACAAATTCCTGGACGCGGACCAGTGCTCGGATTCGGAGTAAAAGAAAAAGGGGAAATAAAAGCTACTATTTTTTGCGTTCGTATGGGAACAGGATTCTTAGGAAAATACTGGTGGTACTCTGCGCGTGGTCCAGTTTTCGATCCAAAAGAAAAAGCCGTTGGCATATTCCTCATAGAAAAAGTGACGGCAGAACTGAAGAGAAAAGGTGGGATGTTTTGGCGATTTGATCCATATTTTCCCCAAGCGTTTGAACTCCCTGGCGTTCAAACCCGAAACGCCACTCAAAATTACCAGCCCACTGACACACTTGAAATTGATCTCACACAGACCAATGATGAAATCCTTTCCTACATGAAACGAAAAGGACGATATAACATCAACCTGGCTCAAAAAAAAGGAGTTCGTGTTACATTCATTCTCGGCAACGATATCACAAAAAAAGACATCGATGATTTTTGGCGATTAAATACAGAAACCACTAGGAGAGATAGTTTTTCCGGACACGAAAAATCATATTATGAAAAATTTTTAAAACATTTGAAAAAATATGCCGTGCTTTTTTTTGCGGAATTTGAAGGAAAACGGATTGCTAGCGCTATTTCCACTTTTTGTGGTAGCAAAGCCATTTACTACTTTGGTGCATCAAGTTCAGATGCTCAAACACGCCCCCTCATGGCGCCGTACCTCCTCCAATGGGAGATGATGCAATATGCAAAGAAAAAAGGATGTCTCACCTATGATTTCCTCGGCATTGCGCCCGAAGACGAGACGAATCATCCCTACGCCGGAATTTCCGAATTCAAATGGAAGTTCGGCGGGGAAAGAAAAACATATGCCTCGGGACAGGAAATAGTCTTTCAAAGCGTATGGTATACACTGTACCGACTTGCGAAAAAGCTAAAAAGAGTGTAAAAATACGCTTGTGTAAAATGGAAAGTCGCCAAAAAATAGGCTTTTCCGGATTACCAGGGAAAGTTTATTCTTTTTGAAACCGAGGAGGCCGTTGTGAAAAAAGCAATCGTCGTCACGATCAGCCTTGTCTTCATCCTGCTGTTTTCTTTAATGGTATGGGTGGGACAAGAACTCCCATCGAATTAACTTTCTCCAGAGTCCCGACATACATTGTTTGTGTCGGGGCTCTTGATTTTCTATCATGGATTTGTAATTTCTAATTGTCATGGTCTTGCTTCATTCAGTATCGGTGCCTCTCGGAAGTCCTCTCCCGAAATTCAACCTGAAAGGCACGGACGAGAAGATGTACTCTCCGACTTCTTTTGTGAATAAAAAAGTGTTGGTCATCGTTTTTACCTGTAACCACTGTCCATATGCCAAAGCGGTAGAACAAAGACTTATTGCCCTTCACGAGAAATACTCGCCAAAAGGAATGCAACTGGTATGTATCAATGCAAATGATGCAGAAACTTATCCCGACGATAGTTTTAAGCATATGCAAGAAAAGCATTACCCTTTCCCCTATCTCTATGATGAAACGCAAAGTGTTGCATGCCTTTTCCAAGCGCAATGCACGCCAGACATTTATGTCTATGATCATGCGCAAAACTTAGCCTACCACGGCCGATTTGATGATAACTGGCAGGATGAACATGCTGTCACTTCACATGATACCGAAGAAGCGGTTAAGGCACTCCTTTGTGGACAGAAGCCGAATCAAAATCAACAACCATCTATGGGATGTTCTATTAAGTGGAAGGCGTAAACCCTTAGACGTTTAACTGACACGACGCCGTGTCAGCTACAATAAAACACCGTGTCAGATACGGTAAAACGCCATATCAGCTACACTAAGGCGCTATGTCAGTTATAGTTCGTCGATGAGATCGGGAAAATGTAAAGAAGTGTATTTCCAGTCTTCCGGTAATTCGTGTTTGTCGAAATTATATACGGTGTATTTGTAATGCTCCTCAAAATCTCTTTCATCGCGGATCACATGATCATAAAAAGAGCGTTGCCAACGGAAACAAGGGAAAAGGTGAGAATGTCCGTATTTTTGGGAAAATCGTTGTTGAAAAACCTCGATTTTTGATGATATTTGTAGCCGACACGGCGCCGTGTCGGCTGTATCGGATATGACTTTATTGGCATCACGAGAAAAATTCTCTTTAAAAAATTTCATCACCTTCGAAACATCAAACTCCTCGCACGGACGCAAAAGCATATGAAAATGATCGTAATTCAAACAAAACGCAAACAACTCAAATTTCTTCAGTTCTTTGCACAACCGCAATTCCCTCACCCACAATTCACACAAAATCTTTTCGCGAAAATATAGATACTGATTTTCCGTGTTAACCGTCACAAAATATACCGCCTCCGGAATGATGATTCGCTTTGTTCTCTTTAAAAACAACATTTTTTTATCAGAGCCGACACGGCGCCGTGTCGGCTATAAATTTCTTTTTATTTTCAATATATTCTCCTCGTCCCGCAAAGTGCGTCGAAGAAAAACACAGCATGACCGCATCCGAAGAGAAGTTTTTGAATTCATGCCAGCAAAGCGCACTGACATAAAGTCCCTTGTTTTTTTCATTCAAAACGACTTCTTGTTCTCTTTTTCCATCATGAAGAACCGCTGTCACACTCCCCGACACCGCTACAAACACTTCCTCCTCACATGTGTGTGCATGTCCTCCGCGAGTCTCTTCTGATGTACCAGTGATAATGTAAACACGTTTCACAGGAAACGGGAAACGGTTATCCAGTTCGAACGGAACTGTTTCTCCACGTTCATCGGAGAAGAAGGGAAATTCCAAAATTTTCCACCGTGGAACCGTATTCGATTTTGGATTTCCCATTTTATCGTTTAGATCGAAAATAATTCGTTCGAATAGAGGCAAACGAAGAAGACTGGGCTTTTTCATTTTCTGGGTCTAATCGCCTCGGAATACGGCGAAGCATCCGCCAACGAAGCCCCTGCGATAAACTGTCAATACTGTGTTCTTCCTTTTGTGATTGTACTGTTGTTTTAGACGTTTGTTGGTGATAAAAACGTAAAACTTCGGCCAAAACGTTGGGGCGTTCTGATCGATGAAGCAATATCCAATTTTGCAACTGCGGATATGCCAAAACGAGTGCATTCGAGTCAGTATCCTTCAAAGTTGGAATCCCCACAAAAACTCCGGTTTCATCAAATGCTGCTCCTCCGGAATTTCCAAAATTCACCTTCACATCAGTCAGATAATATATCTCTCCTGTATCCTTTCTTTGCGCCACGATTTGAATCGTCCCTCGTGTAATCGTAAGTGTATCTCCTCTTGCTTCTATCGGACCACCCTCCTCTTGCCATTTTTTTATGTTTTCAAACGTTTTTGTACTCCCGAAATTCTGCATCCCTTCTGAAGGTCTCGGAAATCCGTAAATCCGAATACGATCTCCCACACTGCTCCTTTGCAACGCGGTGCGAACGCGTGGAAAAAACACGCGAGAAGAGAGAGGGCGTACCAATGCCGTATCAAATTCTGGATGTACTGCTACCACCGCCGCCGGAATGTTGCATTCTACCGAATGAGTTGCCTTTGATTGCGCCGGACAAAGAAGTAAAAAATCAGCGATAGATCCATCTTCATGCGTAACGACGTGTTTATTCGTCAGAACTAAATCCTTTTCTATCGCCGTTCCCGATCCGAAAGACCGAACTTCTAGTTCTTCAGATATCTCGTTCCAATCAAAAACAACAATCTGCAACAAACTCGGAGAGGAGTTTGCTTGCGCTATAAAGGGGATAAAAAGCCCTGCGCACAAAAGAAAGAATGATAATTTTTTCACGCGAAAACCGTACGGATTTTCCATTTGAAAATCAAATGCATTTTTTCTTCCTCCGAAAGACGGAAAAACTTGTCTTTCCGACAAGAATTTGAAAAAATAAGAAAAAACAAAATGAAAAAATGTTCATTGCTCGGATTCGGGATAGCAATCTTTCTTCCTGCTATTGCATTTGCCTCTTCCGGAATAGACTGGAGCGCATCAATGATGCAAGTGGATTTTGAGCGTCCGGCAGGAATATCAGAGCCGGATTTTGAGTGTTTTGGAAACACAATAGAAAACCCTCCATTCCAAGTAACTGAAACACTCGCAAATCTCGGATATGACAACGATACATCTGATCCCAGCATTGATAACTGCTTTCAGCAAGCGGGAGATTATACCGTTACAATTACCCTCATTGATAACGCCGGGAATACAACATCCGAGGAAGCACTCTATTTCCAGATGGCGCCTTCCGATCCCGATGTCGGGAAATCAAATGTCGGTCCAGCGAATTGTACGGGGATAGTGGCAGATGGATCAACATCGTGCAATTTGTACATTGACCTGAAAGACCGTTTTCAAAATCCCGTCACACAAATAAATCAAGCTGAATTTTATTCAGGTACGGGAGAATTTGAGGATGATGCCAACGACGAAACAAGATTTCGTAGCGGGTTGCGAATACAAGATTCACTCGCAGATAATATCCCAGTGCCCGATGGAGCAAATCCGATTACTATAACCGACAACAATACTCCTGATGACGGACGTGTTCATTTCTCACTAAAAGCCGTTGCTCCTAGTATCGCCAAAGCAGGACTGCATCTCGCAAAAAGAATAGCCCGTGTGCTGACTTTTTCCGCTACGGTTGAAATTATTGGCGAAGATGGAGACCCTACCGGCATTCCAAGTATTGAGATTGCTTCTCCCCTTACCGTACAATTCGATCCACCTTTTTCCCTCAGACCTGAGGGGACATCCTTCGTCTGGAACGCCGAAGAAGGGGCACAAGGAGATATCGTGCTTACACTTGGTGGGCTTGATATTGGTGAAGTTGATAATCTTGCCGGAATGCTCCTCAGCCAAAACCCAGAATTTGAATACTTGAACGAACCTCTTCCCGAAGATCCTTTTGGTATAGAAGAAAGAATAATAAACCATTCCACTACTGTACGTCCGGCAGGATTTAATGACGGTGTTGTTATCAATGACAATACAAGTCTCGCACTCACAACAGAAATCGAATACCAAATCGGAGAACTTTCGGTGAAGTATCCTGCCGGAGGAGTCGGAATGGCAAACTTCAATGGTCCCGGAGGAGATCCATCGGAGCACGATGATGTTATCGGTTATAATGTCGCCCCGCTAAATTTCGAGGTTGTTGGAGCCGACATTGAGGGAGGAATTGTCGGAGATGAAGGACAAATGGTCATTCAGGCCGTTACAGGCAATGACAATACGTTTCAACTCGGACGAGCCAATACTGATTTCCGACAAATCATTCTTGAAAATACTGCACGACTCTCGCGCGGAGCAGAAAATATCTATGATGAAAATGATAGTTATGATTTTTCTGAGTTTGAACTTGATTTTGACGAGTCTGACACTGTCATCGTAGAATTTGAAAACGCAGGAACCATTACCATCTCCGCAGATACGACACTGCCCGAAGGACGTAATACATTGATCATAAAAAATGGAAATCTCGTCATAGATGGAGATGTATGGTACGACGATGAGCGACCTGAAGACTCTTTCGGATTTATTTTGGTGAACGACAATCAAGAGGTCATTCCGCCAGCAACCGGAAACATATTCATTCGCCCCGATGTTCGAAATCTGGTGGGAACTTTCTATGCGGATGGAGGACTTATGACCAATGATAGTCTTGAGCCAACAATCGCAAACGGTCCCCCCTTAGAAGATTTGAATACAGGTCATACAATACAATTACTTTTGACGGGCACACTTTTCACCAAAAACACCCTCGGAGGATCGCTTATTGTGAATGACGGAAACTTCTTCACTCCGTGGGGAACGACAGATAATCAGTTTGAAGCCCGAAAATACGATCTTCACTATATTCGAAGATATATCGAAGATCTCAATCCCGATGACGGACAAAATGGAGACAACCTCGCCTTCTGTGCACCAATCGCTGGAAACTGTGATGAGAACAAAAATGCATTTGTCATCCGCATCGACCGAAAAGCCTCACTCTTCACTCCTCCGGGATTTGGAGACCAAGGAACAATTCGATAGGACTATTGGAATTTTAATTTTAAAATTTTGTAATCCGAAAACGGGTGACTTGTAGAGGATGTATACTGGGAGTATACACGTCATCAATAGCCGAACAATTATAAAATGACACACAAGAAAAAATTCTTCTCTGGCATTGTCATCTCGACCGAGTCCCGCCGAGGCGGGACGAGTGGAGAGATCCCTTTCGTTTTCTAAGGGATTCCTCCGTTACAGTCGGAATGACAAAGATTGGCAGGTGTAAGAAAATTGGTGTCTAAAAATGGTATTTAATGCAGTCAGGAACTGTGTTAAAGTTCCTTTTTTTACAATGAATTATAAAAAACACCGTCTTCCTGAGTATTTTGCGAAGCAAAATGCGAAGGATCTTCCGAATAAGAATTCTTATAGTTGATTAAAAAT
>JAIPGU010000036.1 GCA_021735575.1 Candidatus Altimarinota bacterium
TTTTTGTCATCTCGACCGAAACGTAGTGAAGCGGAGAGATCCCTTTATGTATGGTGCAGAAAAGGGATTTCTCCATTTTGTCCGCCGTGGCGGACTTCAGTCGAAATGACAAATGCCCGCTTACTTGCTTTCAGGGGAGAGTTATCGAAAGAATCTTCTTTACAATATATTTCGAAGATCCTTCTCCCTACAAGTCGGGCTCAGGATGACGTTAAAAAATTATCCTCTTTCTTTATTTAATACTGTTGCTGAGAGGCAACAACGTTGCATCCCACAGTAGAGAGCCATCGAGCACGATTTCAGGAGCGGATTTGCCGAATTGAAATTCCTTTCCGTCAAACACATTGTTTTTCAGAAAATCGTATTTTTGCTTCAAAATATCGGATTTTTGTGCTTGTGCACGGAATATTTCTCCGTGCAAACGATACATGAGAAAGCTTTCTGCAAAATCTTCAAAAGGGTTCGTTGCGGCATATCCAGAAACAAAATCAGAAATCCGAATACTGGATTTTTTTGTAGTGGCGTTTTTCCAAGAGATCCTATAGAAATAAACGCTTGGATCACCTTTGAAAATTATTTTGTCGTTGTCACGAAATTCACTCGCTCCGCCATTGATACTATGCAACTCTTCTAAATCCATCGTATGCCCTAATTCATGAACAAAAACCGAAGTAAGTTCATCATTGTTTTTGATAAATCCAGTGTTGATAATAATCTTTTCTCCATTCGACATGCCTCGAGATACATGATTTTGGTTGCGTACTTCAAGTGATGTTAACTTTTCCGTGAGAGAAGAAGGAAGAGTAAAGAAAGCGGTTTGTAGACTTTTTTGAATATTCCGTAGCTCTTTTTTGTCTTCGGGGGTATGGAAGCTTTGAGCTGAGAAATGTCCATCCCAGTTCTCGAAGGTACGGGGAAATGGTTTGGTTACTTTGATGCTCAATCTATTCCGCACATTGATTGCTTCGGCTACACTGCGTCTTGAGAGAGAAGGAGAAGAATGCAGGAAGTCGGTTTCAGACAAATTCCCAAACAAGGTATTGAGTAAGAAGAGAAGCGATACAATGAAAATCATCATACAAATAAAAGGGAAAATATATTTTTCCTTTGTGTATGTGTTTTATTTTGGATTCATTTTGTAGAATATTTTATGCATCTTGTCAAGATTAAATTTTCTTTTTTTGTCATTCTGAACTTGATGAGACACCGTCACTATTCTGGTCTGAATCTCTGTGGGATTAGGAAAAATGAGATGCTGAAATAAATTCAGCATGACAAGACAGGCAAGGTGTTTTTTGCCTTTTCTCCCAAAATCCTGAAAATGGAGTCACTATGAAAATTTTCGAAGCACTGGAGCGCATTCTTACTTCCCTCAATGGTGCGTCGCGCGAGCCGATTTTTGAAACATATGATAAAAATGTCCAAGGGAATACGGTTTGGGAACGTGGAATAGTTGCCGCTTCGGTAGTCACTCCTTTTCGGGATATGCCGGAATTGCCGGAGCAAAAATCGTGTATAGGAATCGCGATTGGGACGGGAGGAAGTCCGCTTTTGGCGAAAATTTCCGCCCGCACAGCGGCGGAACATGCGGTAGCCGAGGCGGTCGTAAAAGTTTCGTGCGTGGGAGGAGAACCATTGGCGCTCACCGACTGCCTGAATTTTGGAAATCCGGAAAAACCAGAACAAATGGGGGAATTTGTGGAAGGAATAGAAGGGCTGAAAAAAGCATGTACTGAATTCAATATCCCTATCGTGTCCGGGAACGTGTCGTTGTATAACGAATCAGGTGGGCGATCAATCCCGCCAAGTGCCTTGGTGTCCGTTTTTGCGCGAGTAGATCGCTCGGGGAAAGTGCCACTCTCATCATTTCAAAATGCGGGAGAAACGATTTTTTGTGTTGGTAGTCGAAGCGGTCATTTGGGTGGATCAGCACTTTTTGACATTGCCGGAAAGCGAGATTCGCGCACTCCGGAAATAAATTTTTCGTCATTTAAAAAATGGGTCAAAAAATTACAACAAGTTGCTGCGCTGAATATTATTTCAACGGCTACTCCTATCGGGTATGGAGGACTCTTGACGGCAGTAACTCGGGCGTGTTTTGAGAAAAAATTAGGGGCGGAAGTAAAAATACAAACAACTTGTCATGGCGAGGAACGCAGTGACGAAGCAATCTCTGGGATTTCTGCGTCGTCCTGCGTGTGCAAAACTCCTCGCAATGACAGAGGAGGAGAAGGGATTATTTCTTTTCTTTTTTCAGAAGACCCAGGGGCGATTATTGCAACCGCGTATCCAGAGAAAGTGCAGGAGATTTTCGGAGAGGAAGCGGTAAAAATAGGAACGGTGACACATGATTTTCATCTTCATGTGTCGCATGAGAGAGAAGCAATATTGGACAAAAATTTGACTCAAATGCACCAAAAGTGGGACAATCAACTCCGTGAAATTTTATAAAAATTACTTTCGAAAAATAGTTTTCTTCTCTTTTTGGGGACTCTGTTTTTTTCTTTCTTCGGGAGCGGAAGTATATGCAACATGGGGAGATATCGGAGACCTCTTTTCCAATGACTGTATTGTGGATTTGGATTTTGAGTTAGATTTTGATGCAGGGAATGAACCGGTTTTCAACGGTCCGGGACTGAAAAAAGGCGCGAAACTTGTAAAATGTAAACTGGATGACGGTGTTTCCAAAGAAGAAAGTTTAAAAGTTCTCATTATCGGGTGGACGAAATTTTTTCTTTCGGTCACCGCTACTATTGCGATTGTGGCGCTTATTTGGGCGGGATTTATGTATGTGACTTCCGGCGGGGACGAATCTCGTACAGAAAGCGCCAAAAAAATTGTTCTCTGGGTGGCGCTTGGGATGATTTTAATTCTCGCATCATACGCTATAGTGAATACTATCATGCAGGCGCGATTTGGCGCATGATTCACCCCGTGAAATAAGTTTTAAATTGGATTCAATGTACTACGTATACGTGTTGCAAAGCGAAAAAGATGGAAAGAATTACACTGGCTTTACTCACAATTTAAAACAACGATTTGAGGAGCATCAGCGTGGTAGGGTAGAATCAACCAAAGAAAGACGACCATTAAAAATAATCTATTATGAAAGTAGTCTCAACCAAGCTGATGCACTCCATCGTGAAAAACATCTCAAAACTGCGCATGGAAAAAAATATATTAAAAACCGCCTCAAATCGTATTTCATGGGGTAAATGATTAATGAATAATGAGTAATAAAATAATAAATAAAATAATAAATGTCTTCCTGACCCGCCATGGGTGGGGAAGGATCTTCCGAATAAAATTTTTTACTACGAAGATTCTTCGATCATCCCGCGTACGCGGGATTCCTCAGAAAGACGGAATATAATAACATGAAAAAATTTTTCCTTACGCTTTCGTTCTTGATTTTTTCTTTCGGGATTCTCTCCGAAGTTCGGGCGGCGAGTGATGATTGGTGGACGGGAGAAAATAGTATCTGGAATGACATGGTGGAGTCGGGACAGGGACCGGTTCCGGGAGGTTCTTTTGATTTACCCTGTCCACAGGATTTTGTTCAAATAGGCGATAATTACTCTTTGCGCAGTTTCATTCTCAATGTTGTGAATTTTGCATTGTCCTTTTTGGGAATTATTGCGGTTTCTATGGTGATTTATGCCGGATTTTTGTATGTGACGGCAGGGGGCGAAGACGGACAGCACGAAAAAGCAAAGAAAATTATAATACATGCCTCTGTCGGAATTATTGTCATTTTGATTTCTTTTGCTTTGGTGAATACATTGATCCGTCATGCGGGCTCGGGGGGAGAGGATAGAGATTATATACAAGGAGGACGGACATTTTCTGGAAATGCAGTGGGAGTGCCCGACCATTGTCGCGAACCAAATCGTACGACAGATTCGTTTGTGCCAGGGTCTATCAAGGTGAAATTAGACGGGGGTAATAGCGCACCAAGTTTTGGGGGTGGAGTGATGGTAACACTTGAGCAGGCACGATCTGGATCGGGGCTTACGTTTGAGATTATTGGTGTCGACACTAACAAAATGCTTTTGTGGGATTTTGGTGATGGATCACAGGAGCGTACTATGTCAGGAAATTCGGTTGAGCATATTTTTGGACAAAAGAGAGCGTACCGAGTGAGTTTTGTGGGTCAAACTGCCAATGCAGACGTGATTAAGGCGACGACCTTGGTGATTGTGGGAGGGGTAGAAGCAAAATTTACCGCTAGTAATGACGAACCGCGCGTGAATCAAGAGATAGAACTGGATGCACGCGGGTCAAAAGTGCCGGTGGGAAGCGTTACAGGATATGGATGGAGTTGTGTACAGGAAGGTGGGGGGAATGGTTGTTCCGATTTATTGGGAGAATCAGGAGAGATGGTAACGCTTACTTTCACAGAATCAGGCGATTATACGATTACGCTCACGGTTACTTCGAGCACGTGCGAGGGATCCAATTGTGCAACCGGAACTGCTTCGCAGGAATTCAGAGTTGGCTCACAAGAGCCGGTGGCGCATTTCACGGTCGATCAATCTGATAACCCTCTGAAACCCAACGTGTACACCTTTGATGCGAGCGCCAGTCGAAATATGAAAGGAGAGAGAGGAGGCGTGCAATATGAATGGAGTATTTCCAAGAAAGATGGCAACAATGTTTATCAGCCGTTAGAGGATATTGATATTACTCCGACAAAAATTGTAACCTACTCGTTTGAAGAGTCAGGAGATTACAAGGTAGAGTTAACAATACAGGAGAGATACTTGGGAACGGATATATCCAATTCTTCTAGCGAAGAGGGAATTATGGTGAATGTTATTGGGGTTGATTTTCTTGTACCTCCATCGGTCGTGGTCAATGAAAGTGTGGCGCTTTCGGCGAAAACCAATCAAGCGGAGTTGTTTGCATGGGAAGCTTCTCAACAGAATGGTCAAGGTGCATGGGAAAATCTTGAGAATGTATTTACCGGAGGAGATGAGGTGCCGGTAGTGACGGCTATCTTCCCTGCACCGGGAGTGTACAAAGTGAAACTTACCGGATCGAATATTGATGCGACGGAAAGCAACAATATAGAGAAAGTCGTGTTTGTGCGAGGAGAAGGAATGCCTCTGGCGGTGGCAAAAGTATATGCGGGTGAGAATCAAGAGGAGGAAATAACTTCCAATTTGATAGAAATTGATCGGTTGTATGAGACAGTGAATTTTGACGCATCGGAGTCGGTGGGAGCGAATGGATTGATAGATGATCCGGGAACAACAAATGTGAATGAAGCCAATTTGCAGGCAACATGGAGTTTGGATGGGATTATTATTTCAGGAGACGTTTCGAGTGTTTTGAGAGAAAAGCTTTTTGCTGCCGGAAAAGCCGGACAGATTCGAAATGTAAAGTTGGTGGTTTCCGACCGTGGCAATCAAAACGTGCGAGATGAAACATCATTCAGAATAAGAGTGGCGAATCAAGATCCTGAAATTACTTCTGTTGCGCCTATCGCAGAAAACCAAGATCCAAGGAATTATGGCATTACTATTACTGCTGGTGATACCGATGGAGGATCTATTCAACAATATAAGTTTGAATTAATGGAAAATGGACAAGTGAAAGACTCTCAAATATTGGGAGTGGATGGGCATATTGCCTATTTCAATTTGGCTCAATTCCCCGGAGAGAATCATACGTTTCGGGTTCGTGGGACGGTGACGGACAATGAAGGAGGGACGGACACAATGCTCAGTGAGCCGTTCGACGTGACAATTCCTCCTGATGAGAATCATCCACCAGTGGTGGAACGCATTGTTCCGCTGAATGGTTCGAACCAGGGAGATACAAATACGAATTTTCGATTTCAGGCTATTGCGACTGACGCGGATCAAGATCAATTGTCCTATGAATGGAGCCTCTTTCGAGAAGGAGAAAATACAGGACTTGTCTTTCCCGACAGCCAGTTTTTGCAATACCGGTTTTCTGAAGCCGGAGGTTACACTGTAAAAGTGATTGCTTCTGATGGAATAGATGATTCCGAGGAAACGGAGGATTCTCAGTTAGCCGTTACGGTATCGGAAGTAGTGGGGGAGAATCAACCGCCGAGTATTTCGTCCTTCCGAGTAACTCCATCACAACGAGTATTGGGAGAAAGTTTTTTATTGGAAGTGGAAGCGACCGACCCAGACCAAGATGATGAACTTACCTTTGCCTGGACTATCCTGAATATGCAGAATTTTGAAGAAACTCCAATGGAGGGTTCTCGTATCGTTCATATTCCAGCAGATATAGGGGAATATGAAGTATGGGTGGTGGTGAGCGATGATCAAAGTGAGGTGCGTTCGGCAACCAGAAGGATCTATGTCACAGAAGAATAAATGAGTGGTAATCTCATATCTCACCCCAGAATTACTACTGTCCAAGAAATTCAGAACAATCAGCCGATAGAATAATGCCAAATGTTAAATGTAAAATGTAAAAATAAATCTTAAATTCCAAATCTAAAAATGGAATATGACCCAGAAGAGCGTTCAGCAAAATTAGGGGAAGGCATTATTGAATTTGTAAGAACTGTTCCTATGAATGAGATCACAAAGCCACTTATAAACCAGTTAGTGCGTTCATCTACAAGCATTGGTGCAAACTATGCGGAAGCGAATCATGCAAGTTCTAAAAGAGATTTTCGAAATAAAATATCGATCACGACAAAAGAAGCCAATGAAACGAAGCATTGGATGCGTATGATGGCAAAAGCTACACCCGAAAAATCAGAAGAATGCAGGAAGTTTTGGAAGGAAGCGCATGAGTTGACCCGTATTTTTGCTACTATAAGAAAGAGGTCTTTTGAAAATTAATGCTTAAAAATTATTTTAACATTTAACATTTTACCTTTAGAATTAAGCGACCATGGATGAAAATCAAAACAAAAATCAACCTTTGACTCTCGGAGACGGGAATGCTCCGCAAGGCGGGGGTGTACCTCCGACATCCGGACCGATACCGACCCCCTCCCCTTCAGAAGGAATACCGCCTTCTCCTGTTCCGCCGAATACGGAATCACCTACTGGAAAGGACAAAGTGGGAACCTCGCCCGAGGCACCGAAACCAGTGCAAGGAACGGGGGGGATAGTCATGCCAACACCCGCTCCATTTGTTCCTCCCCAAAAAAATTCTGCTGTGCCTTCCGGCACATCAGCACCAAAAAAAGAAGAAAAAAACGAGGACGAAAAAGAAACATTGGAATTTCAACCGTCACGTCCAGATATCAGTGCGACAACAGATTCAAAAAAAACACCTCCGCCCAAAGGGAATACAGATTTCAATATCACTTCCCATCGCGGAAAGGGGGCGGGAGCAATTCTCAAATGGTTTTTTATTTTTGCGCTCCTTCTCGTAGCGGTTTTTTATGGGACACTTTTGTGGGCACTTTTGGGGGGAAGCGTTTCCAATCCACTCTTTGAGGCGATCGGGATTCAAGAATCAGAGCTCCAAAGCACCTTGATTTTGCTCACAAACGCTCTTTTTGGATTTTTAGCGCTTTTCTTTTTGATTGGGACATTGATCAAATTTTTTCAATGGCTCATGCTGGGAAGAAACGCGGCGAATCGTCGTGAATACGGAGTAAAATCAATCATTTTTCTGGGAATATTTCTTGTTGTGGGCGCTCTTTGGGTAGCTTTATTTTGGCTTATTGTGAACACAAATGCGGCGGAAAAGCAGATCAAGGCGGATGTTATCCTTACTAATCCCACAGAGGTTATTGCATTGGATGCGCCGGTAACGGTGGAATTTAATATCGCGAAAGAGCTGTTCGGAAAGATTGACAAAAGTCTTATTCGCCAGATTAATTGGGATTTCGATGGGGACGGAAGTATTGATGCATCTGGAGAAAAAGTAGTGCATCGATTCCTTGGAAAAGGGGAACACAATGGGCGATTTCCGGTGATTCTTAATGTGATTTATTTTTCTCCTTCCGTACAAGAAGAGCGGACATTTGCTTCTTCTCGAGAAGTGATTATCGCCAATGAATCGGTGCGAGCTAATTTGGAAGCAACACCGGAATCAGGTACGGTTCCGCTCAAAGTAAAATTTTCCGCTGCTTCCTCGGAAGATCCTGATGGGAAAGTGGTTTTATATGAATGGGATTTGGATGGAAAGAAAGGATATGAGATAGCGGGAGAGAACCAAAAAGAGATTGAGAAAACTTTTTCTCGCGTGGGAGAATTCCAGGTGGGACTGCGTGTGACAGGAACTAACAGTGATACTGCTGTTTCTGAAAAAACTATAGTGGTCACAGAATCCACAGAAAACTTGCAAGCCAAAATTTCTTCTTCCAAAGGATTTGAAGGACTTATTCCTTTTTCAGTAACACTCGATGGACAACAGTCATTTAGCCAGTTTGGAAATATTGTGAAGTATATATGGCACGTTCAGGGGGAGACGGAACCGTTTGAGGGACAAACGCTTCAGCGTACATTTCGATCCCCAGGGACGTACAATGTTACTCTGACAGTTGAGAACGACCTGGGGGAACGGGCTCAAAAGAAAGAAATAATAGAAGCGTTAAGTCAACCGCCGGAAGCGAAAGTTATGATCCGAACCAATCCACCTTTTAATGCGAATGGAATTCTCGAGGGGAACGTGCCTTTCGAAGTTCAATTTGATTCTTCCTCTTCCACGATTCATAACGCCGTGGAATGGCGGTGGGATTTCGATGGGAACGGAACGATTGATGATTATGGACGTACGCCAAAATATGTTTTTCGCAGTCCTGGAACGTACAATGTGAAACTTATTATCGTTGATTCTTTGGGCAAAACCCACGAGCAAGTACAGCGTATTGTCGTTGGACGAGCTGGAATTCAAGCACATATTTCGGCGAATCCTATTGCGGGAACCGTTCCCTTGACGGTTGACTTTGATGGTTCCGGATCAACCGCCGACAAAGGAGATATTGTGAATTATATCTGGGAATTCCCAGGACGTGGTCCTATTCATTCGGGAGCGCAATTATCCTACGAGTTTCAATCGGTCGGGACATTTCCAGTAAAACTCCGTGTTGTGACTTCCGAGGGAGAGGAAGGAGAAAAGACAATGTTGATCAATGTGCGAGCGCATCCGTTGAAGGCGCAATTTTCCGCGGTTCCTTCGGAAGGAGAAGCGCTTACAATGCATTTTGATCCATCTTCTTCTACTGGAACAATTCTCGATTATTTTTGGGATTTTGGCGATGGAACAACCATACATGAACCATCTCCGTCACACACATATGAAAACGAAGGCGTGTACGAAGTCTCGTTGAAAGTGACCGATCCAAACGGTATCGTTTCTACAACAATAAAAAATGTAACGGTTGGAGAAGTGGACGAGAATGAAGAACCCCAGTAAAATAACCCCTGCGTGGATTTTACGGGGCAGGTGAAGAATGAAGAATGCTTCCCTTTTATATATTACTTTGTTTTGAATGGGCTATAAAAGGGGACTGGGTTTGGAATGTATACTGGGAGTATACAAAAACAGTATCAAGTATTACGTATTATATAGCTATTTCTACATAAAATGTCATATCCTTCGCTTTCTCCTTGTCATCTCGACTGAACCCCGCAAAGCGGGGTGAATGGAGAGATCTCTTGCATTTTTTAAAGGATTCCTCCGCCCATTCGACAGGCTCAGGGCAAGCCCCGGTCGGAATGCCCGTTAAAGGGAGAAGTCAAGAAAAAAGGGGAAAAGAAGCATCAAAAGGAGTGTTTTTTTGTAAAAGAGCAAAAGAAATACGAAGCAGTTTTCTGGAAATGATCAAAAGAGATTCGACATAAGAATG
>JAIPGU010000037.1 GCA_021735575.1 Candidatus Altimarinota bacterium
TTACATACGACATCAACGGAAACATGCTGAGTGACGGCGCCTGGACGCATGAGTGGGACTGGAAAGATCGATTGATCTCTTCTGTTCTGGCTCCGGAAGAAGCTCAGGAAGTGGCATACGAATACGACGAAGCCAAGCAGAGAATTTTGAAAAACAATGTCACGGACGAGGAAGTGACGCTCTACATCGATAAATACTTCGACCGCGAGGGAGCAACCGAGAAAGTTTATATCTATGCCGGCAATACTAAAATCGCAACCGTGGAGACAACAGACGAAGAAGAAACCCTCGTCTTCCACCACGAAGATCACCTGACCGGCGGAAACGTCGACACAGACAGTGAGGGCGAAGTCCTGCAACTACTCGACTACTTTCCGTATGGCGACACACGCATTGATGAGAGTGCAGAAGACTATCACAATGATTATCAGTTCACCGGCAAAGAACGCGATGAAGAAACCGGACTCTCCTATTATGAAGCCCGATACTACAATTCCGGCATTGGGCGTTTCATTGCCCGTGACCCGTGGGAAGGAGACATCAAGGATCCGCAGAGTTTGAATAAATACTCCTATGTGCAGAATAATCCGTTGAAGTACACAGATCCGAGTGGGGAGGCACGAGCTATCAATCGTCCCGTAGAACAGGGGGATACCGTTATAGGGGCACATGCTTTTGTGGAAATAACTGGAAATCCATATGTGAATAGTGGCAAAAGAACAACTTTAGGAGGGTATACTACAAACTTCGTTTGGGGCGATCTATTTAAAGGAGAAAATTATCACACCGATTACGATCTCAGTGAAAGCGACTACCTTGCTACACATGAAATTTCGCCTATCGCTCCCTACAGCAAAATAGGATGGGAAGAAAAAATATATAAATCGTTTCAAAATCTAGATACTGAATTAGGTGCATACTCTCCTCTCGGTGGAGATGTTATTTCTACCGGACAAGGAAATTCCGGAAATGTATTTACACAAATGTTATTTGATGCGGGACTACCTCTGGGTGAAATAAAAACATATACTGCACCTGTGCCTTCACCTTTTAATAAAATGGAACCAAATTTTTACAGCTATAATGCAGGAGTCGGAAGACTCCTTCCTACGAAAAAAACAGAAAGCCTCTCCTCAAAAATCGAAAGAATGCGGTCCCTTTTGACACAGACAGGGCAATCAGGACAAACTTCTGGGAGTTCTGACTCAGAAGAAGAAGATGACGATAAAAATTAAATCATGAAAGAACTCAAATTACATCTCATTTCATTTTGTTACGTAATTTTTGCAGGGGTATTTTTTACCTTGTGCTGGTTTCTTTTTTTTATTTTCTTTCCTATAAAAATAGAAGCAGAGTCTATTTTTCGTATAATGTATTTTTTGATGATTTTCGCTCCTTTCTTCGGACCTCTTGTGGGAGGATTATTGTTTTTTAAATTATTCTCTAAATTCTTGAAAAATAGTGTTATACGAAAAAACCTCTGGGAGTACACACTATCGTATTCTTTAGTACTCATGGTAGTAATAGAATTATATCATGTGGTATTTGAACCTTTGTGGCAAAACCTAGGATTTATCGTTTTCGTTCCCAATGGCATTGTGCTAGCTATAATTGCTTATTTGAAAAGTAAAAACAAATCTTAAGTCTGAGCATTCCTCCACTTTTAGCCGGAACCTTCCATATAAAAATCAAAAAAAGAATAATGAAAAAACAACAGAATAACCATATGTATACTGGGAGTATACATTTACTCGCTCCCAAGGCAAAACTCCTCAATACAATAAAATAACAGAACTTGAGTCGGTCTCCCGACCTGCTCCGCAACATTTCCTTCCCCCAACCCTAAATAATGCCTTCTCTCCGTGTTAACAAAGATCTGAACTCCGAGATTTATTTCATCACCTGCACAGTGAAAGTCTACTCCTACGACGAAGCCAAGCAACGGATATTGAAGCGTGTCGCGGATGACGAGTTTGTTGCCTACATCGAGAAGTATTTTGACCTCGAATCTTCCGGTGACGAAAAGGTGGAGAAAGTTTATATCTACGCCGGTAATACTAAAATCGCTTCTATCGAAACCGAAGACGAAGAAGAAACCCTCGTCTTCCACCACGAAGATCATTTGACGGGCGGAAATGTCGATACAGATTCTGATGGCGAAGTCGTACAATTACTCGATTACTTTCCGTACGGCGACAGCAGGATTGATGAGCATGATGAGAATTATGAGAATGATTATCAATTCACGGGCAAAGAGCGAGACGAAGAAACCGGTCTCTCCTATTACGAAGCCCGATATTACAATTCCGGCATTGCCCGCTTCATCGCCCGTGACCCATGGGAGGGAGACATCAAAGATCCGCAGAGTTTGAATAAGTATTCCTATGTGCAGAATAATCCGTTGAAGTACCGTGACCCAAATGGTGATGAAAAATTAACAGTGGTTATAGAAATGCCGGGGAATGGATTGCTTGAAGTAGGTCATACAGGAATAGCAATAGATAATGAGTACTACGATTATGGACCCCAAACTGAAAATGGAAAATCAATTACAGGAAATTTTTTTGGAGCTAAAGGAGGTCCCTTTTGGGATCAATCTTCAAGTGTTACAAATGATGGAAATGCATCTTTGGAAGACGTTTTATCCTCAATACAATCAAACAAAATAGCCCAAGAACGTAATGTTTTTACAGTCACAGCCGAAATTACTCCTGAGCAAGCGCAGGCTATCACAAACTATTGGAATAACAGAAATGAAAATCCAGGAACATACTATTTACTCGGCGATCAATGCACTACCACAGTAGCAGAAAGTCTTGATAAAGCAGGATTAATACGCACCCCAAATATGTCGAATCTTTTTTCTCCTTCCCTTTTCACAAAAGGGAGAACTCTATATGATAGGTATCGTACTGCAGAACCAAAAGCATTTCTAAATTATCTACAAAAGAATCTAAAAAATACCCAGGGAGCTAATACTGGTCAATCTGCAACTGTCCAACAAGTGAATAATAGTGATGAAAGTGACGATGACAACAGTAGCAATTAACTCGCTCAATTATGAAAAAAATATCATTCTTCATTCTTATTTTTCTTTTTACAGGATGTAAAAATTCTATTACAGACAAGAATGAACCTAATAAAACAACTCAAGAATTTGAAGGATTTATAAAAAAATTTGAAAACATAAAAGAAGAATTCGATAAAGCAAAAGAACAAGATTTTAAAATTGATAAAGGATAACCATGAATAGAACCTTCCTCGGAACCTTCTTAAGTCGGAGCCTTCCATATAAAAATCAAGAAAAAAAGAATGAAAACACTCCAAAAGAATAATCAATTGTATACTGGGAGTATACATTTTGGACTAGGTCAGAAGGCTCCTACGTAGTAAACGTAGTATTCAGAATAATATTCTTAAAAAATAATTAACTTCCCCGATTTACATTTTTGTCATTTATGATACAAAGAAAATCATGAAACGATACATACTGTTCACTATCGCTACCATCGCTCTCCTCTCCCCTATGGTGCTTTTCTCGGCACGAGTGAACTTCTTCCCGGACGTACATGTCGCCGACTGGTTTTATCCGTATGTGGAAGAAATTCGTGAATGGGGTGTGATAAATGGGAACGATGACGGAACATTCGCACCAGAACGAAATATCAATCGGGCAGAGTTTTCTAAAATGCTCGCGCTCTATGATCAACGCGTAGATGAAAAAATAGCCACTTCGACTCAGGACGTAGTATCTCAAATCGACAATACTCCATCTGTTATGCATCTGGAAAAATTCAATGACATTCCCGCCGACTGTCCAAGCGGATGGATAGAAGCAAACTACGGGATAAATTGGAAAGAAGGGGGTGCAAATAGCTATATTCGTACCTGCTATACCGACCAAGCATGCCAAACAATGCATTTGGAACTCTTTAGCGAACTCCCTCCAAACTGTCCCCAGGGATGGGTCGAAGCGGACTTTGGAGAAAAATGGAGACAAAGCGGGAATAAAAAATTCAGTCGCACCTGCTACATCTGCCGTTAAACTGCCTTTTTAAAAATACACTGGTAAAAAATCTGCTTTCCTTGTCCCTCGAACTCATAATCATTTTCGTAAACATGAGACATGCGCACCAAAGTAAACCCACAGTCTTCTAGGATTTGTTGCCATTTTCTCGAATCGCGAAAAAAACGTCTTTGTCCATCCAATCCTATAGAAGAACGTTCGTAGACACGATGCGTAGGTACTGTATCCCATATCTTGTCGGGAGGTCTTGTCGGTTGAAATGTCTCCTGTCTATCAATTAAAGAAATCCCTACCCCGTCAAACGTCGTTCCCGGAGCTTTGACAGAAAAAGCCAAATGTCCCTCCGGAGATAAGCACTCATACATATTCTTTAAAAGCAACGTAAGTGTCGGTGTATCGAAATAATGCAAAGAAGAAAGACTATAAAAGAAATCCACTTGCTCTTCCCCTCCGCTTTGTATTTTTGCTTTTAAATTCTCAATAAAAGATACAATGTCGTCCTTTTGGAAATTAATTTTTTTTTGTTCGGCAGGATTTAATTTCTGTTTTTTCTTAAGGAACTGTTCTTCCGCCCAATCACTGCCATCTACAAGAGTAAGCTTCCCTACATATTGCCCTCCTTCAGTGGAAGATATAATTTTCATTTCATCACGTGCATTACCTGATCCCAGAGCCACTCCGGCTCCTTTCAAAACTCTTTGTTGCAGATTTTTTACACCAATAGAGTCCCAGTAGGAGTCAAGGATTGATACTTCAGACAAGAAGTTAGAATAATTAACGGCACTGCTCAATTCATACCCAGCTTCTTGATGGACTGTTTCGTAAGAAATAGGTTCTAAAATCCCACACAATCTCAACCAGTTGCTCCATCCATTCCTCGTAAAGAAGTCATTTTTCAAAATCCAAGAAAACATTTTTTTGATGTCTGCTTTTGGATCTTCAGGAACTCCCTGTATCAAAATATCCGGCACTTCTGACCTTGCTAAACTCTCTTGAATAGCAATATGGGTTTTAAGAGCTGTTAAAAGAATTGCTCTGAGAAATACCGTTTCACTTACTTTTGTAGAAACGGACTCTACAACATCAGTGATAGCAACTCCTGCCAGTAATTCCTCTGAAACTTTTTCTACAGAACCATCCTCCGGTAGAGTTTTTAAATGTGCTTCCAAAGCATCACTAAGAACATCTGACTTGAGTATGTCTGCCCTTGTTGCTTCTATTTCTGCATCCCACTGATCTCTGTCCCAAGACGTTTCGAACGCCTCTTTCAAAGCATCAACCCCTTCTAATACACTCTCTTGCCTCATAAGTCTGAAATACTATATTGGCAAAATACAATAATTTTTTTATTTATCAATCTGTTTGTGTTTTTTTCAAAAATATCCTTGCTTTTCCTTGTTTTTTGTGATACAATATCCTGTTCTTTTAGAAATTTACTCACCAAACTGTCTCAAAGACAGGGAGCTTCTCAGGTTTCAATGGATTTATTCATTGGAAGCTGGGATCAACTCCCTGCCTTCCTCTCGTTTCCTGATTTATCAGGGTACACCGAGAGAAGACAGCCCGTCTGATTTTCTCTCTCATTTTTATTTATTTCTTTTTTATAAGAAATAAACCAAACCAAAACAAACAAATGAAGTGAGTGATGGAATCCACTCCAAAAAACAGATTCCGGACGGCAGGTGAGTCCGAACGTCTCGTACGTTCGAACCCAATCTGTGTGTCTCTATGTGAGAGCACAATTTGTGGAAAAAGCGAGCATCACACCTCTGATACCTCACCTTGTTGTTGTAATGGATCAAGTGAAAAAGATGCTCGTTTTTTATATACTCGATTTTTCACTTTTGTCAAGCACGTTTCGACGCATTTTCCCCTGTAAAACGCTTGAAAATCATCTCTATCTCTGGTATAATGCCCCGAATGACTGAAACACAAACAAACATTGCTCCCCCAAATACAACGCCTCCCGTCGCCGAAGAAAAAAAGTCGGATGCTGGATCGATTCGTATTAAGAACGCGGAAAAGAAAGGAAGTGCCGGATTTGGTATCGCGGAAAAGCTAAAAAATCTCTGGCAATCTCACGCCAAGAAAAAAGACATCGAAGTGATAGAAGAAAAAATTTCTCCCGAAGAAGAAAAACGTCGCGCGGAAAAAATCGACGACGCGGATGAATTTTTTGAAAATTTCGATCCAGCTCGAGACAAAAAGAAACTGACAACGGAAATGCGAAAACGCATCATCGAAGCAGAAAAACTCTACCAAGAAGGAATCGTTTCCGCCAAGGACCTGATTGCACCAACCTCGGTGGAAATCACCAACCACGAAATGAGACTCAACGGAATGTATCTCAAAAGTTTCTTCATCTTCAATTATCCACGATATTTGGAAGGCAACTGGATGAATAATCTCATCAACTTTGATGCAACCTTGGATATTTCCATTTTCGTTTACCCGACAGATTCTCTACGCATGATGAAGATTTTGCGAAAAAAAGTCGCGGAAATGCTTTCTTCCAAACACATGAACGAGAAAAAAGGATTAGTGTCGGATGTAGCACTCGATACCGCGCTTGAAGACGCTCAATCATTGCGTATAGATTTGCAACGCGGCACCGAAAAATTCTTTCAGGTGGGAATTTATTTCACCATTTACGCGGAAACCAAAGAGAAACTCGGTAAAAGCACTCGCCAACTTGAGACACTCCTCGGAGGACAATTGGTTATGACGCGAGGCGCAGACTATCGCGTGGAACGGGCATTTGAAACAACTCTGCCCGAATGTACCGACATGATTGAGGTCGTGCGGAACATGAACACGAGTCCCCTTTCGACAACGTTTCCCTTTGTTTCAAGCGATCTTACTTCCAATGAAGGAATTTTGTACGGAATCAATCGACACAATAATTCGTTAATTATTTTTGACCGGTTTAATTTGGAAAACGCCAACGCCGTTGTTTTCGCAAAATCTGGTGCTGGTAAATCATACGCGGTAAAACTGGAAATTCTCCGATCATTAATGCTCGGAACAGACGTAGTGGTTATAGATCCGGAAAATGAATATGAATCTCTTGCCCGAACGGTTGGGGGAAGTTATGTACGCGTATCTCTCACGTCCGGTCAGCGTATTAATCCGTTTGATCTGCCTTTGTCGGTGAATGATGAAGAATCCCGTCCGGGAGAACTGTTGCGAGAAAATGCGATCACGCTTTCTGGACTCATGAGTATTATGCTTGGGAAACTCACGCCCGAGGAAGAAGCGCTTATGGACAAAGCGATTTTACAAACCTACGAAATCAAAGGCATTACGTCAGAAACTGAAAACCCTTCTGAATTCGAAATGCCGGTTATGGCAGATTTGGAAAATGTACTTCGCTCCATGGATGGTGGCGCGTCACTTGCGGTACGACTTGAGAAATTCACCAAAGGAACTTTTTCTGGACTCTTTTCCGATCAGACCAATGTGGATTTGGGAAGCGGACTCGTAGTGTTCTGTATTCGTGATTTGGAAGAACAACTCCGTCCGATTTCTATGTATATTTTGATTAATTTCATCTGGAACCGAATTCGATCCGATCTCAAAAAGCGACTTCTCATAATTGATGAGGCCTGGCATATGGTTCAGCATGAGGACTCAGGACGATTCCTGCATAATATCACCAAACGTGCCCGTAAATACTACCTCGGTGTCACGACCATCACGCAAGACGTCGAAGACTTCCTCGACTCCAAATGGGGAAAACCGATTATTACCAATTCTTCGCTCCAGATGCTTCTGCGCCAAGCGCCAGTGGCGATGGAACGACTGCAAAAAGTGTTTAACCTCACCGACAGCGAGAAGTACCTCTTGCTCAATTCCGGTATCGGACAGGGACTTTTCTTCGCTGGAAATCAACACGTCGCCATCCAAGTGATTGCGTCGTATGGCGAAAATAGGATTATCACGACCAACCCTGAGGAATTGCTGGCTATGAAGAAAGCGAAGAAGTAACAATGTATACTGGGGGTATACATTGTTGATGGCGGAGAGAGAGGGATACTCTCCTAACGACTCACTCCGTTCGTCTACTCGAGCGCTCAAATATTCCCCTTCGACTTCGCTCAGGGTCATTTTTCGCGTCGAACCCTTGAGGGTTCTCATCCCTCATCTCTAAAAGAGGAAATCAATATCCCCGTCAGAACCCCGTCATTCCCGCGAAGGCGGGAATCCAGGAATTGGAGAGAGAGGGATACTCTCACGCTCTGCTACGCAGAGCGAATCGAGATATGTTTCAGCCACTCATTGTTTCGCTTTGCTCAACATTCGTGGGAAACAAAACGAACCCTTGAGGGTTCTCATCCCTCATCTCTAAAAGAGGAAATCAATATCCCCCTTTGGGGGCATTGATTTCCTCTCCTGGCGGAGAGAGAGGGATTCGAACCCTCGGTACGATTGCTCGTACAACAGTTTTCAAGACTGTCGCATTCGACCACTCTGCCATCTCTCCGGGAGAGATTTTATTAAAAAAGCCCCAAAAGGCAACTTGCTTTTATTTAAAAATTTTCTAGAATCCAGCCGTTATTTTTATGGGCGCTTAGCTCAGCTGGCTAGAGCATCTCGTTTACACCGAGGAGGTCGAGGGTTCGAGTCCCCCAGCGCCCACCATTAAAAAATTACAAACCCTTGCGGTTTGTTATTTTTTAATGCATGGATGTTTGGACGAGAACCCGTATTTTTGCGAAGCAAAAATGGGTTCGATATGACGAACGGAGTAAATGGGAGCTTGCTCACAATTTCCGAATGAGGTGAAACGACCGAACAAAGTGAGGGAGTAGTCCCCCAGCAGTAGAGAATATTGATTTTCTCTATAAATTACCGGATAATGACTTGGATGGCTGATTTTTTTATTGATGAATCTGGAAATTTAGGAAATGATGGAGATCACTTTGTGTTTAGTCTTTTTTATACTGAAAATAAAAAGAGGTTTAAGAATATTATAAAAAGAGCCAAGACAAAATGGTTTTCGGGCGTAGTTTCAGAAATTAAAGGACATAGTTTGGCTTTAGACAAAAGGCAGTTTCTTTTTTCTCGTTTTAATAAACAAAAAGATTACTTTGTAAGCTATATAGTTATAAAAAAAGAGTTTCTTGATCCAGAACTTCTGAGAGATAAAAACTTAGCTTATAATTACTTACTATCTTTTTTAGTAAAGAAAATTGTTTCTAAATTTAGAGATGAAGAAACCCTAAATTTTTATCTTGATCAGCATGATATAGCTAATTCAAAATAATTTTGCATAAGCAAAAAGAGAAAAAAGTTGGAAAGGGTCGCAATGAAGTTGACGACGAAGAGCTTTGGCTTGTGCCCATTTGTGTTCTATGGGATTGAGATCGGGACTGTAAGGAGGGAGAAATTCCACGGTATGACCGTTTTTCTTGAGG
>JAIPGU010000038.1 GCA_021735575.1 Candidatus Altimarinota bacterium
TCCCTCCTTACAGTCCCGATCTCAATCCCATAGAACACAAATGGGCACAAGCCAAAGCTCTTCGTCGTCAACTTCATTGCGACCCTTTCCAACTTTTTTCTCTTTTTTCTTATGCAAAATTATTTTGAATTAGCTATACAGGTAGCGCTTGGCTTTTTTTTCGTTGACGCGTTTATTCCGCGCTTCGTCGAGTTCAAATCCCGGTTTGAGTCCAAAAAACGAATGAATCGTATCGCCGTTGACATTGATGGCGGCGACTCCGGTGGGGGCGAGGACGACCATTTTCTTTTTTGAGTGCAGTCTCAAGTGTTCCAGCAAAGTTGATTTTCCAGTGCCGGCTTTTCCCGTGATGAAGACATTTTTGTTGGTGTCTTGGACGAGGTTTATGGCGCGGTTGGCTTCGCTCGAAAAAATAAGGTCGCTCATTTGTGGGGAGAGTGTAGGAGTTCTAAAACAATCTGTCACTCCGGCTTGTCCGGAGTCCTGTGAGGAAATATCTTGCTTGGAAGTGTTAACGGCACACTTACAGAAGTTAGGCGCTTAGCGCTTGCATGCTTGATAACAATTCATCTGATTCCGGACAAGCCGGAATGACGAATGCAGGGAGGGGATGGAATGCGAAAGGAATTTTTTTTATCGACCCTGGCCTTGCCCGACCAGGGCAGGCTGGATCCCGCTCGTCGAGGATAGCGAACTGTCCAAAGCTTGCTTTAGGACATGTGAGCGACGCAGACGATTAGCGAAGCGCTACAAGCCGGAATGACGAATGCAAAACAAAGGAAAAATTTTTATCGACTGGATCCCGTGTCGGAGCACGGGATGACAAATACAGAGAGAGGGAGAGTTAGAGAGTAAAAACTCTCATTCTCTCCATCTTTCCCACTCTCTTACTTTCCTATTCACACTTCCCGCACACGGGTGGCCTGTGGGGCATATGCACAAACATCGAGAGTAAAAATGCGCTCACGAGAAACAGCACCCCTTCTGCCATGTGGGGGATGAGTTCTTCGATGTGTTGCCCCGCTTGGAAGGCGATAATCCAGACAAGAGCAATGCTTCCAAAGCTCAAAAATTGCGCTCGGCGTGTACTCCAGTAGGAAGAAATCAGAACTGCGACAATCACATCCACCAAAAAGTGCGCGGCAAAACCAATCAGGGCGAGTGTGTTTATCATTCCTCCTTCAAAAGCATTTTTGAGCAGTTCATGCCGGACTCCTGCTTCCGGAAAAAAATGCAGACACAGTGCAATAATAGCAAGAAGATGGGGGACTTCCAGTTTGTGGTGGCAGTGCACATGACTGCATGGGACCCATTTTTTGAGAACTGGACGGTGCCAGAGCCAGACAAAAAATAGGAGCAGTAACATCCCACTCAGAACTTCCACAGTAAAAAAGATCTCTATCCAATCATGAATTCCGGAAGCTGTTCCCGCCATCGTTTCTGCGTGCTCATGTTCGTGATCACCAGTTTCAAGCAAAGTCATAATCCCGTGTCCAGACAGGTGAATTACGAGAAAGAGAAACACCGGCAGGGCGATGATTTCCAGATAGAAGCGGAAGCGATGGATGAGGTGGTGCATAAAGGCAATTTAAAAGAAAATGATACACACTTTGTCATTCCGACCGACCCCGAGCGTAGTCGAGGGAAAGAGGAGGAATCTCTTACACCTTAAATGCAAGGGATCTCTCCGTTCCGTCCCGATAAATCGGGACTTCAGTCGAGATGACAAGAGGGAAGAGGAACCTTTTTTCTGTATCATTTGGAAATATAGCAAGAGAAAAATAAAATGACATAAAATTTTTCTCAATTGTCATCGCGAGCGAAGCGCGGCGATCTCAGAAACATAGATTGCCACCCATTCGGCTTCGCGGAAGTAGCAGTCTATCCTCGCAATGACAATGCGTATCATTTTATTTTTCATTCGCTAGAGTGGTAAAGAAAAATTAAGAGAGGCAAGATTTACAGGTTCCGGAAAAGGAAAACTGATGTTTTTGTGCGGAGAGTCCTTTTTTCTTGAGCGTGTCTTCGAGTGCATGAATACTTTTTTCCAATTGAGAATCTTCCAGACATTCGATTTTTTCGCATGACTCACAGACGAAATGATGATGGTGATGACGTTGTAATTCGTAGTGTGTAACGGAACTTTCGAGAACCAGTTCTTCCAGAGCGCCGAGCGAAACAAGTGTATCTAGATGTCGGTAGAGCGAAGTTTTGTTCGGAGACAATTTTTTCTTTTTCAATGCTTCCTGAAGAGAAGGGACAGTGAGGGGCGCTTTTGCATGCGAAAATATATCCATCATTGCTGTCCTGAGGGCGCTTTTGCGGAGCGTTGTTTTTTTCATATTCGAGGAGAGTATAATGATTTTTTGAATTAACGCAACTTAGTTGCGTTAATTTTAGAATCAGAGCGAGCGAAAAAATTCTCTTGCGATAAAGACTGTTTTTACTATGGATATGATGTAACAATTACATACTATGAAGCGTTTTTTTCCTTTTGTTTTCGGGTGGAGTTTCGTTGTACTGGGGTGTTCGCGCGTATCATTGGAAACGCCTGCGCAGTTGGTGGACGGAGCACCTCCTATGGAAGTGTCTGATTACGCATCGGAAGAAATACTTTGGCAAAATGAGAAACTTCTGTTGGATACAATTCAACTGCCGGCAGGATTTCACATTGAGGTTTTTGCCACAAATATCCAGGGAGCGCGTTCGCTTGCGCAGAGTGACAGGGGGATTCTCTATGTCGGGACCAGAAAGGAAGGAAAAGTGTATGCGTTGGAAGACCGTGATCAGAACGGAAAAGTAGACCGCATGGACGTGATTACCAAAGGACTGAAGAGCCCCAATGGCGTTGCATGGAAAGACGGAGATTTGTATGTGGCGGAAATTGATCGGATTCTTACATTTCCGAACATTGATGCACAGAGAGGCAATGCGCCGGAACCAGAAATTATTTCTGAAGCCTATCCCAGCGATACTCATCACGGATGGAAATTTATTCGGTTTGGACCGGACGGCGCGTTGTACGTTCCGGTAGGTGCGCCTTGCAATATTTGCGAGAGCCAAGATCCGATTTATGCTAGTATTACCCGCATAAATTCCGATGGTTCGGGGCAGGAAATTGTCGCGGAAGGTATTAGAAATACCGTTGGATTTGACTGGCATCCAGAAACCAAAGAGCTCTGGTTTACCGATAACGGACGGGATTTAATGGGTGATAATATCCCTCCGGATGAACTGAATCGCATCTCTCAGGAAGCGGAACACTTCGGATATCCATATTGTCATGGAAAGGATATTTCTGATCCCCAATTTGGAAAAAACAAAAATTGTGCTGATTTTACTCCTCCCGCCCAAGAGCTCGGTCCACATGTCGCGGCACTTGGAATGCGGTTTTATACGGGAGATCAGTTTCCACAAAAATACAAAAATCAGATTTTTCTTGCCGAACATGGTTCTTGGAATCGGAGTACGCTCATAGGATATCAAGTGAGTTTGGTGACATTGGAGGATAATCAGGCGCGAAGCTATGAACCGTTTGCCACGGGGTGGCTTGAGGGAAAAGAACGCTGGGGCAGACCGGTCGATGTACTGGTGCGTCCGTCTGGGGATTTATTGGTGTCGGATGATTATTCGGGCACGGTGTATCGGATTTGGTATGAAGAAGAGAAAAAACAACCAGTATCTTCTCCGCGCGGAGAAGAATCAGAATATTCTTTTCACTCGCTGATGGATCAGGATTTTGAAGGAACGGATTTTACCGTTGGAGGATTACTGGAAGAATACGATACCCACAAAAGTTATTATGCGACGTATCGCAGTAACGGACTCAAAATTTCTGGCACGCTTCATGTACCACGTGGAAAGGGACCATTCCCAGTACTTGTTTTAAATCACGGATATTTCCCGCCCGAAAGTTATACCAACGGCTACGGGTTTGGCAGAGAGCAAAAATATTTTGCTCGTCATGGATACGTTGTGCTTCATATAGATTATCGTGGGTATGGGTATTCTGATGACGATCCGTCAGCACTCGGCAGACAGCGGTGGGGGTATGCGGGATATACCACCGATACCATAAATGCAATTTTGGCGCTTCAAAACGCCAATCTTCCCTTCACAGATATGTCTCGCGTGGGGATGTTTGGACACTCGCTCGGAGGCGCGGTGACACTCAATGCCATTACTGCTAAGCCAGACTTAATCGATGCGGCAGTGATTTGGGGATCAAGCAGTGGAGATTATCAAAAAAACTTCGAGCAGTGGTCGCGCCGAGGACTCAGCGCAGAAGCACAAGAAATTTTTGAAGAACACTTCGGGAGTATTGATGAATCGGAGTCATTTAGAGCGCTTTCTGCCCAGACGTACTTTGATCGTATTCAAACCCCGATTTCCATGCACCACGGAACAGCAGACGATGATGTTCCGCTTGAGTGGTCGCATTCTACTCGCGACATTTTAGAGTCTTTGGGAAAGGAAGTGGAATATCATGAATACCCAGAAGCGGGGCACGTGTTTTGGGGAGAATACTGGGACCAGGCAGTGGAGAATTCGAGAGAGTTTTTTGATGAATATTTGAAAATAAAATACAATCAACAAAATTAGGTTTTCTGTTCGTTTTTGTTGGAAACTTAAATACGCTATTACTCTCCTAAAAACACTCTTCTATGAAATTTATCAACGAAAACACGCCGATTTCAGATGAAGTTTTGAAAATCATTGCTCATCTTCCCACTACAAGTCTTTCTGTGACGGTAGGCAAAAAGTTTTTTGAAAAATTAGAAGACAAAGATTTTATGCGCATTGCTGTTTTACTCGCCCAGAAAAGTTATGATGAAGGAGGCTGTCCTATTGGTGGAGTAATAATCCATAACACGACCCGAGAGATTCTGGGCAAAGGACATAATACTCTCGTCCAAGAAAATCATCCTTACAATCACGGAGAAACTTCTGCTATCAGAAATGCCGGACGAAGAGATTTTAGTGAGACAACAATCTTTACAACCCTGAGTCCCTGTGATGTTTGTGCAACGCTTATTTATATGCGACAGTTTAGCAGAGTTGTGGTAGGGGATATTACCAATGCTTCTGGGAATGAAGAATTATTAAGGGAAAAGGGAATTCAGGTGGATATTGTCGAAGATCCACAAGGAATTGCGTTGTATGCACAATACTGAAAAGAAAAACCGGACCAAGACATCGAGGATTGGAAAGGATTGGCGGCTATACATAAATAAAACGAACATGAAACGAATTGTATTTCTCTCTTTTTGCATCTTCCTTCTCTCTGGATGCGGTCAAAAGCAGACTTCGCAACCAGAAGAACTCACACCTGAACAAGTCGCCAATATGACCGAGGAAGAAAAGGAAGCAGAAATTGCGGAAATTTTTGCACGTATCGGTGTGGAGTTACCGGAAAACTGGAGCGAAATGTCCAAGCAAGAACGCGGAAAATTTATCTTGCAGTATGGGTTGGGGGCGTCTCCAGAGTCTGTGGACGGGCAGTAGTTTTTTTTGATTCTGTTGTGTCGTTGCAGTGAGTAAAAATTCTTATAATCAGACGAAGATTCTTCTCCGCCGCGCCTGCCCGCCCCACCACGGCGGGCAAGCGTGGTGGGGCGGATCAGAAAGACAAAATTAAATGTCATTTTATTTTGAACTATAGTCTAGTGGAGATGGTCTTCTTTGTGCGGGCGTGCGGATTTTAATCCATGGTTATTTTTGTCTCCCAAAAACAGGAGTTGGAATTTTGAACGTTGCGCTGCGCTCAAAAAAGTTTCGGTAATGCGCTGAACCATCCTTTTCCGTTCTTCCAGTTTTATAATGAAACTAGCTTTGAGTTTGATTCCATGTGGGTCGGGTTCAATCCAGACTTCCGGTATTAATTTGTTTGGATTGAGTCCGCAATGTTTTTGTAACTTTGAGGAAATTTTTTCTGCTTCCTCAAATGTACTCAGATTTTCTTTTTTGATTATTGTGAGCAGTGATGTTTTTGCTTCTTTTAGGTCAGAATTGGGAGCCAGGAGAAAAGAAACTGATTCCATCAAAAAGTGATAACAGCGAGAAAGATTGATTATCTCGTGTTCGAATACCATTTTATTAGCAAAAGTAATCATTTTTCCAGATTCGTCTTCAGAATCTATTTCGTGAAGCATCGTGAGGAACGGACCAATTTCTTGTACCTTCCCTCGTGCATCGCCGATTTCGATAATATCTCCTACGCGGTATCCCCGATCAGTGCCGATTATAAACCAACCGATAAACGAAGAGATTGCATCGCGTACCGCAAACGCCAGTCCCGTTCCGAGGATGGCGACAAAAGGCAGTAAATTTACAAATTGAGAGAAAAGCACTCCCAAAATAAAAATTCCGATAAGGACATTGAAGATAATTCGATTGAGTTTGAGGAGTGTTTCTCGTCGGTGTTCCGTGACAGATAGTGTCACTCGGGAAATAATTCTCCCAAATATAGTGCGTCCCAAAAAAAGAATAAGAATAATTCCAAAAAAGAGTAGAAAATTAGTGAGAAAGCGTGAAACTTGAGTTTGGATGAGTTGCTTTTGTTTCTGAATTTCTTCTTCCAAGTCGCTTATCTCGTCGGTTAGTTGCCGGATATTTGTTTGTTGTTTGGTTTTTCTCGTCTGATAGGTTTCGTCGTAAAAGGATTTTTCTTCTTGCAAACTTTCGATGGCTTGTACTTTGATGTGAATCAAATCCGCCCAGGTGGATTCTTCTTCTTCGTCTCCGGCGCGGCTAGATTCGGCGAAAAAATCTTGTAATTCTTCTAGCTCTTCGTCGAGTGGGGCAATTTCTTTTTCAAGTCGATTGATTTCGATCAAACTCGGAAAAGAAAGGTTTTTTTCAAATTCCAAACTAATGTTTTTTTCCCGCAATCGTTCATTTAAATCCTGAAAATCTCCCCAAGCTTTGGTGACCATCCGAAATGCCCCGCGGACGTTTTCGGCACTGCTTTCGGACGTGAGAGAAATACCGCTTGCTTGCGCTCCATAACTGCTGAAGAGCAGTGAAAAAATTCCCAGAAGAATAATTCGCTTTTTCATAGACTTAAATTGTCTTATTTTGTACGGGAAATCAATGTTTTTCGTTTGTCATTTGGAGAAATATTTGTAGAATAACCCCGCTTTCGTTTTTATCGAGAGACGGGGAGAGGTTTGGCTCTACGATCCGTCAGCAACCTACTCAGCAGGGTAAGGTGCTCCGCCCAATCAGGATAAGTCGATAAAAAGAAGGTGTTTGTAACTCCTTTTTTTATAATTTAGAACCTTTGAAAAATGCGTAATACTTCGTTGATTTCGCAAAAATTCACTCATCGTGCAGAAAAGGAGCACGATTCGTTATAATTTTTGCTTATCGCCTCGTTTTACAACATTTTTTGAAAGGTTCTATTGTGCATTCATGTATTTCTAAAATTTAAACTCACGATGAAGACTTACTTTACATCGGAATCGTCGTCACTGGAGGACTTCATTGTTCCGTTTTTGGCGTTGCCAAAAACTTCACTTATTCCGTCCTCGCTCCTCTCGTCCGCCGCGGCGGAGTCTTCGCACTCGCTTGACGCTTTGGCTCGCGACACTTGCCAATAGCTACTCGCCCTCAGCTACCCCATGTTCGCGGTTTTAATAACTTATTTTTACTTCTTATTTGATAATTTCATGAAAACTTACTTTACGTCAGAATCGGTTACCGAGGGGCATCCGGATAAAATTGCGGATCAGATCTCGGACGGCATTCTCGATGCCATTATTGCGCAGGATAAAAATGCGCATGTGGCGTGCGAGGTATTGGTGAGCACGGGACTGGTTCTTATTTCTGGTGAGATTACCACGGATTGTTATGTCGATGTCCAAAAAATTGCGCGGAAAACTATTTGCGATATTGGATATAACCATGGCGATATGAAGTTTGATGGGAATTCTTGTGCGGTGCTTACCGCGATAGACGAACAATCGCCCGACATCGCTCAGGGAGTGAATAAAAAAGATCAGGGAGCGGGGGATCAGGGTATCATGTTTGGGTTTGCGTGCGATGAGACGCCGGAACTCATGCCTGTCCCGATTGTGATGGCGCATAAATTGGCTCATAAGTTGTCAGAGTTGAGGCAGTCAGGAGCATTGCCATACCTTCGTCCTGATGGAAAATCGCAAGTGACGTTCGAGTACACCGATGGGGTGCCAACGAGAGTTTCTGCAGTGGTGCTTTCCGCGCAACACGCGCCGGAAGTGTCACAAGAGCAGATACGAAAAGACTTGGAAGCACAGTGCATTCGAGAAGTTTTGGGGGACAAGATGGATAAAAACACGATTCTTCATATAAACCCTACCGGAAAATTCGTCATTGGCGGACCGCAAGGAGATTGCGGTATGACCGGAAGAAAGATTATTGTTGATACCTATGGAGGGTTTTCTCGTCATGGAGGAGGGGCGTTCAGTGGGAAAGATCCGTCCAAAACCGATCGATCAGGAGCGTACATGGCACGATATGTTGCCAAGAATTTAGTAGCCAATAAATTCGCTCAGAAATGCGAAGTACAGTTAGCCTATGCCATTGGTGTGGCGGAACCGGTGTCGATTTTTGTGGAAACATTTGGAACTTCCGAAAAAAATCATGAAGAGCTGGAACACATTATTCGAAAGAATTTTGATCTTACGCCTCGCGGAATTATTGAGACGCTGGATTTACTGCGTCCGATATATGCGCAGACGGCGACTTATGGACACTTTGGGAGATTGGATTTGGGCTTGCCGTGGGAAAAGGTGAAGACAATGAAGAATTGAGAATGAAGAATGAAGAATAGAAAAAATTTTGTAATTTTTTAATTTTTAAAAATTAGATCATTAAAAATTATTTTGAAATTTAAAATTTGAAATTAAAAATTCTTCCACAATCCAAATACTATAGCTATTTCTGCATAAAATGACATAAAAATTCCACACCCCTTGTCATTGCGCCTGCCCTGGTCGGGCTAGGCCAGGGAGCGATCCCGCGTACGTGGGAGAGCGTGGCAATCTCATTATCCTGCAAGAGATTGCTTC
>JAIPGU010000039.1 GCA_021735575.1 Candidatus Altimarinota bacterium
TTGGGGTGTATACTCCCAGTATACACGTGCGTGGCTGCCTTGGACGCGAGTTTTAAGGAGGCTTTTCCCGATGTGATTCAAAACCTTTGTGCTTCCAGTATCGAGTATGATTTGATGGATACCGAAAGCGGTGAGACATTCGAAGAGAAAGTCGCTGCATTTGAAAAAAAGCGATGGGAGTACCATCAAAAAATAAATTGTATTCTCAATGAAGCTACCGCAGGTGCAATGCAATCAGTAAACACATTGGTTGAGAAAGAGGCGGGAAATAGATTTTTGTCGCTTGATACTCCTCCTGAGGTTTCGGAGGAATGTCAGGGAGTTTTTGCCGAAACACAAGCGGTGCAGGAGAATTTGAGACGTTCTAATGATCGTCCGCGTACATCGTGCGATCCGACCGGAGAAAATCCAAATCTCCAACTGCCGTATTCTTCTTGTCGAGTAGCAGAAATGATGCTGACCGAATGGTGTGGCTATCAAAAATATTTGTGGGCGAAAAAAAAAGATGATACAGCTTTTTTGGAAACTGGATCGCGTCTCAAAAAGTTTTCAGATCTAGCGGGAGAATTGAATCCTTTGGATGATTTTTTAGCGCATGAGTTCGATAAATCTCGTCGGACGTTACAAGATATTATTTTTTTCTATCAAGAATTTGAACAGAATTATCGTCTCCATGCATGGCTTAGGGCAATACATCCGGCACTAAGAATTACCAATAATACCATTGCTCGTATTCGGGGAGTGATCAATACATTTCCGACCAAATTCATAAATCAACAGCGTCCTTCTCCATGAGATATATTTTGATTTTCTTTTTTTTCTTTGGATTTCTTCCGGTAACTTTGGCGGAGGTATCTCCCTATCCGGATCGTCTCCTGAATGTAGAAGGGAATTCGGTTGATTTGAGTCGCTATGAGGGATTGCAAAATATTTATTTTTCTCTTTACGGTGACACAAATAATGAAGATAACTCTAAAATTTTTCATCGTGTGAAGGAACATGAAAAATCTCCTTCGCAAACCCTGTCGCAAGAAATAAACACGTATTGCGATTTGGGAGTGCCAGATGTAAGCTACATAGAAAATTTTTCTCGAAAAGAGCAGACACAGATTGCGATTTACCTTCAGGATTTGTGCGACTATGAACGAGCATTGCTACGGTTTCAAAACCAATTGGCGCGGAAAAACTGGATGAGATCCATGTTCGCAAATAATCGACAGGATGATTCTCCATTTGATGTTATTGCTGATTGGAATCAAGTAGAAATGATTCTTTTTGGGGAAAAATGGGAGAATGAAGCGCCGGATGTGCCTACATTCGCTTCTTTTGATGAAAATACGATGCAGGCATTTTCTTCTGATGGGCAAGATTGGCAAGACCAAAGTAAAAGGGGGGTTTATAACGGGAAAACACCTTCCATTGATTTTGGCGAAGAAGATTTTTCTTTGACCGGTAATTTGGCAAAAATAAAGAAACCGCTTCAAGAACTTGTATCTCGTCCTCTTGTAGGAGCTATTGCTACCACTCATTTCATGCAATTTGGAGGAGAGGCGGTGACTTCAGGGTCTCCTTCGGGGATGGGTGTATTCGCAAATCCGGTTCCCATACCCGATAACACACGTTCGGAATCGAAAACGGTGCAAGAAGAATCCTTGGTTGGGAAATTTTCTGGATTTGTAACGGGACTTCTCAGCACGTCAGAATGTCTTGATATAGCCGAATCCGGAGAACAAAGAGCGCGCGATGATTTGGAAGCATTTATTCAATGCGGTGTTTTGAGGGGGGCTGTTTTTGAGAATCGTGTTCGCCAGCGTGAAACCGAGACAGAATCAGACACAGAAAAGAACCATCGAGAAAAAGTGATACTGGCACTTCGTATATGGAATGAGCATTTATATTCCTTTCTGGAACAAGCGCTAGAGTGGCATGAAGTTGCCAAAGAACTACTTTTAAAAGAAAAGCGATGATGAAATCAGCTTTATTGGCGCTCGGTCTTTTCTTTTCTTCTTTGTACCAGCAAGGGGAGGAGATGGTCGAGCATCTGCAAACGAATTTTCTACAAGATATATGGCAGAAGTTTGTAGGAGAGAAATGGGAAAAAGAAAAAGATTTCTGGCTTACATTCGAGGATTTTCATCTACCGGCAGAAACCGCTCAGGAATTTCAGTCACTTCATAAGGGGTGGGAAGCGGACAATTCTTTTTTGCTGGAAATGGCACAGGTTTCAGGGAAGAACACGGAATCCTACATTGTGTTGTTGCAAGAAAGCATGGATATTTTGCAAGAAGGAAAAACCAATGAGGCACAAACAAGCATTGTGCGCGAATTAACGGGTGTGTTGGATTCGGTATGCGAAGTATGTCAATTACAGGGAACGAATCACAAAGAAGAGCATGATTTGTGTTTGAGAGTGTGTCAGTGAAATTTGGCTCTTTCTTTTCTTTTGGTATTATAAGTCTCCTTCATTTTTCTTCCATGCAATGAACTATCTTCTCCTTTCTTTCTTTGCCGGACTTCTAACAGTGCTTGCGCCTTGTGCGTTGCCTGTGCTTCCGGTGATTTTAGGAGGAAGTTTGACGGGGAGAAGTTGGTTGCGACCACTCGTGATTACGCTTTCCTTGGGACTTTCTATCGTTATTTTTACTTTACTTCTCAAAGTCTCGACGCTTTTTCTCGATATTCCTCAGTCTTTCTGGCAATGGTTTTCAGGGGGAATTATTCTCTTTTTTGGTTTGATGACGCTCTTCCCCGGACTTTGGGGACGGATTTCCAATCCCTTTGAGAACCGATCACAGAAATTGTTGTCAGAATCGGGTCGGAAGCAGGGGATTGTAGGAATGATTCTTATCGGTGCTTCCCTTGGTCCCGTTTTTGCGAGTTGCTCGCCGGTGTACTTTGTGATTTTGGCAACGGTGTTGCCGGTCAGTTTCTTTACTGGACTCGCAAATCTCATTGCGTACGGTCTGGGGATTGCCCTGATTTTGTTTTTGATTTCAATTTTTGGACAACGGCTCATTTCAAAATGCAAGTGGGCGGCGAATCCGCGGGGGATCTTCCGAAAAATTCTGGGGATTGTGTTTATAATTGTGGGGATCTCTATCTGGACAGGATGGGAAAAAGACGCAGAAATATGGCTTCTTGATAATGGACTGTTCGATGTCACGAAAATTGAACAAAAACTGCTTCGAAGCGCGGACTCAGAATCTGTTACTATTAGCAATGCTCCTATGAATACTTCATTTCCGTTCAAACTGTATTACCAGGCCCCAGAACTTGAGGGCTTGGAAAACTGGATCAATTCAGAACCTATCAACTCGCTTGAAGCATTAAGAGGGAAAGTCGTACTTGTAGATTTCTGGACATACTCTTGCATCAACTGCATTAGAACATTGCCATACTTGAAGTCGTGGCATGAAAAATATGCCGATGACGGACTCGTGATTTTGGGGATTCACGCACCGGAATTTGCGTTTGAAAAAAAGTTTGAAAATGTGCAAAAGGCAGTGCTGAACTTCGGTCTTTCATATCCCGTGGTACAGGACAATGATTTTCGTACATGGCGCAATTATGAGAATCATTACTGGCCAGCGAAATACTTGATTGATCGGGACGGATTTGTGCGATACACACATTTTGGAGAAGGGAAGTATGATGAAACCGAAAAAGCCATCACAGCGCTCTTAGGGACTCAAATACAGGAGTCAAAAGTATCAGCACAAGATGTAAACTTCCGCCAGATCGGCACACCCGAGACGTATATTGGGACCAAGAGACGTGAAAACATGGTTGAGGGAGATACAGCGCTCAGACCAAGTCAGTGGAAGCTTGTCGGAGACTGGAACTCGGAAGCAGAACGTGCGGTATCAGAAAGTTTTCCGTCTTCGATCAAGATGAAGTTCTACGCCTCCAAAGCCAATCTCGTCATGGGGGGAAACGCAGAAGCAGAAGTGTATATAGACGGAGAAAAAACCAAAACCCTCCAGATTAATGCCGAACAGCTCTACGAAGTCGCGAACTTCGGCGGCCAGTACGGCGAACATGAGATTGAAATCAGGTTTACGAGCGGGGAAAGAATTGAGCTGTATGCATGGACGTTTGGATAGCTTGCCCCGTGAAATCCTGCAAAGCAGGGTATTTCACTGGGGAAACAATGAAGAATGAGGAATGAAGAATGAGGAATGAGGAATTCCTCCCTCTTAAAGCTAAGAGGGGGACTTGGGGGTGTTATTGAGAGTGTATACTGGGAGTATACAAAATAGAACTTAGAATATAGAGTTTAGAACGTAGACTTTAACAGGGGGTTTGAACCCCTTGGATCGAAAAATCAAAAGTCATGGGGTATACACCCTGTTTGTCATTGCGAGGACTCTGAGCGAAGTCGAAGAGGACGAAGCAGTCTCATGGAGACTCCTGAGATCGCCGCGCTCCCCATTCGGCTACGCTCAGGGTTGCTTGCGATGACAGGGGGAAGAAAAATGTTTCGAACCAGGTGTCCTTCGGAACACCTGCTCCGACTAAAAAGTTTTTGCATTTGCACCTCTGGATCCCAAATTTAATTTGGTATGACAGGGAATGAAACCCATAAAAAGAAGCGATAAAAATACCGTAGTTCACTGCATTTTCTTTGGCGTTGCATGTACTGACGCCAGAGAAGGGTTGGTTCATATTTTAGTAATATTTTTGCCCCAATGTGGTGGAGGCGACCGGATTTGAACCGCCATTTCCTAGGTGTCGACCCGAGGTGCTCTACCGTTAAGCTACGCCCCCTCCACCTTTGGAGCCGAACGAATATACAAAAAAATCCTGCGTGGAGCAAGACTCTTTTGTCGACACCCAGGAAGCGTAGTTAACCACACCTCGAGTACATCTTCATGGTACTCGACAAAGGGAAAAAAGTCAACAAGAAATGATGATTTTCATAGAGAAGACTCTGATGAAGAACTATAACGAAGATTCTTCATCCCGATGAATCGGAACTCAGAAAGACATTGTTTTTTGTATACTGGGAGTATACAAAATAGAACTTAGAATATAGAGTTTAGAACTTAGACTTTAACAAGGGGTTTAAACCCCTTGGATCGAAAAATCAAAAGCCATGGGGTATGTATCCTGCTTTGTCATCCTCGTCCTCGCATAGGCGGGGATCAATCAGGGGATCCACTGGATTCCCGCCTTCGCGGGAATGACAGAAAAGAAAAAATTTCGAACCGGAGCTTGCCCTGAGCGCAGTCGAATGGGTCTGAAGACCTGCTCCGACTAAAAAGAATACCTATTCTGAATTAAGAAGAATATTGCCAATTTTGGACTTCAATAATATTTCCTTCGGGATCAGCAGCATAAACAAACGTAAGCATCCCCACTTCTTTCACTGCTTTTTTTACAATATCTCCGATTTTTTTTCCACCAAGAGAAATAATCCTTTGCACTGTTTCATCTACATTTTCAACTTCGAATGCAAGATGTCCCAGCCCTTTTCTGTTTGCCATGGGGGGATTATTTTTTTCAATCATTTCGCCATATGAGTATATTTCTAAAGTTGGACCACTATCTCCATGTCCAGGGAGCAGAAGATGCATCCCTTGAAGATGTGCATTTTTGACACCAGTTCCTTTTTCGAGCCAGCCTCCAGATTGATTTCTTTGTGGAGGAATAGGTCTACAGTCAAAAACTTGAATATAAAAGTCGGTCAACTTTTTCCAGTCTTGGCTAATTATGTTGGTATGTGCATATCGTACTGACATAAAAAAAATATTTTTTATAAGCTTCCCCCATGACATTTCTTAAATTTCTTCCCTGATCCGCACGGACATTGGTCGTTGCGTCCGACGTTTGCGTATTTTTCGCCAAGTTTTTCAGAGATGACTGACCTCCCCGTACCGCTATCAGCATTGATGATACGGGGTTTGAATGTAGGAGTGCGCTCAGGAGCATTAGTGAGTGTGGCATCTATTTGATCATCATTCGTAACCGCGTCAGAATAGTCTGCCGTTTCCATTTCAATATTCTGTCGAAACTCAATACGAAACAGATTTGTGACCGAGGTTCGTCGGACGTTTTGCAGAAGCAAACGGAACATCTCAAATGCTTCACGTTTGTATTCCATGACGGGATCTTTTTGCGCATAGCCAGACAAAGCCACTCGATCGCGAAGAGTCGTCATGGCATTGATGTGTTCAAGCCAGAGTTCATCTATTGAGCGTAGAACAACATATTTGGAAATTTTATCGACTTGGTCTTCGGGCATGGATTTTTTCTTCTCGTCCCATGAGGAGAGAAGATAATTTTGCAGACTTTCAATCATTTCATCGCGATGTGTAAATGCCTGCAATTCTTCAAGTGTAAGCGTGTTTTTTTCCCGTTTGTGGATCGCGTTTATGCTTTCCCAAACTTCTTGTGTATTCCATTTGGAATCCGCATCGGGAGTAGGACAATGCATCGTTACCATTTGTTCGACTAGCTCACGGATCATGATTTCGATGTCTTCCAAAATCGACTCGGACCCCAAAAGTTTTCGGCGTTTTCCATAAATTTTTTCACGGTGTACATTCATCACGTCATCGTACTGAACAACGTGTTTTCGAGCATCAAAATGGAATCCTTCTATTTTTTTCTGAGCGTTTTCCACACTTCTGGAGATCATTGCATTTTGCACGGGTTCATCCTCCGGCATATTCAGTCGATCCATGAGTGCAGACATTCTTTCTCCTCCAAATCGGCGCATGAGATCGTCCTGCATGGAAATATAAAATTGAGAAAACCCGGGATCCCCCTGTCGTCCAGATCGTCCGCGAAGTTGGTTGTCGATACGTCTTGACTCGTGTCGCTCGGTTCCCAAAATGGCGAGCCCTCCGAGTTCTTTTACTCCTTCTCCCAGTTTTATATCTGTTCCACGTCCTGCCATATTTGTCGCGATAGTAACAGATCCCTTTTGTCCGGCTCCGGCGACAATTTCTGCTTCACGTTCATGTTGTTTGGCATTGAGAACATTATGAGGAATGTTTGCGGACTTTAGTGCATCAGAGAGCAATTCTGATTTATCGATATTGATTGTTCCGATGAGAACGGGTTGTCCTTTTTGGTTTAATTCCTGTACTTCTTTGGTTAACGCTTGGAATTTGCCTCGTTCGTTTTTAAAAATTTTATCCGAAAAATCTTTCCGCGTGAGTGGTTCGTTGGTTGGGACGACGATAGTGTCGAGCTTATAGATTTTGGCAAATTCTTCGGCTTCGGTTTCTGCGGTTCCGGTCATTCCGGCAAGTTTATCGTAGAGTCGGAAATAATTCTGAAAAGTAATCGTTGCGAGCGTGCGTGATTCTCGTTTGATCTCAACATTTTCTTTTGCTTCAAGCGCTTGATGGAGTCCGTCGGAATACCGTCTTCCAGGCATAAGGCGTCCAGTAAATTCATCTACAATCAGTACTTCTCCATCTCGCACCACATAGTCTTTATCACGTTCAAATATAACATTTGCCTTGAGAGCATTTTCAATGTGGTGTACTTCTTCAAAACCGCTTTCGGTAAAGAGATCCCGTGTCCCCAAAATACTTTCTAATTTTGCCACTCCTTTTTCAGTCAGTGTGGCGCTTTTAATTTTGAGGTCGATATTGTAATCCTCATTTTCTTTGAGCTGGCGAATAATGCTTGCGTGTTGTTGATATTTCTCAGTGCTTTCTTCCGCAGGCGCGGAAATAATAAGCGGTGTTCTTGCTTCATCGATCAGAATCGAATCGACTTCGTCCACGATGGCATAGTTTAAATCTCGTTGTACCAATTCATTGGGGTTTTGCGCCATGTTGTCGCGCAAGTAGTCGAATCCGAATTCATTATTAGTTCCGTAGGTAATATCGGAGTGATATGCTTCCTGACGTTCCTCATTTGTTTTTCCATGTACAATAACACCGGTGCGGAGTCCACAAAATTCATACAAAGGAGACATCCATTCTGCATCTCGTTGGGCTAGATAGTCATTGACGGTGATGACATGAACTCCCTTCCCACTCAAGGCGTTGAGGACGACCGGTAAAGTACACACGAGCGTTTTTCCTTCTCCGGTTTTCATTTCAGCAATTTTCCCCTGATGAAGCACCACACCTCCCAAAAGTTGTACGTCGAAATGCACCATGTTCCATTCCTGGTCACGACCTCGGACATCGAATTTTTCCCCAAGAAATTTCCGAGCGGCATTTTTCACACCGGCAAAAACAGGGACGAGTAAATCATCAATTTTCTCCGGATGGGCGGTGAGTTCTTCGCGCCACTCAGTAAATTTTTTTTTGAGCGCTTCTTCGGAAATTGCCTGCAACTCTTTTTCTTGGGCATTTATTTCGTCAACAATCGGTTGAAGTTTCCGAAGTTGTTTTTCGTTATATCCTCCAAACACAGAGTCAAAGAATTTCTGAATCATATCGGTGGTGAGTGTACGAAAATGGGGAAAGATGGCAAGAGAACAGTTGTTATGAAATTCATTTTTAAAGGGTCTAATAATGTAAAAGGTAAAATGTTAAATGTTAAAAAAAATCAAAAATTCTAATTTTAAAAATTAAATATTAAAATTTATTTCTACCTTCACCCCGTGAAATAATTCCGCCTTTGGCGGAATTCCTGCAAAGCAGGATTTCATGGGGTAAACCTTTAAAATTTAACATTCTCTTTTGGTTCTCAGTCGGCACCTCCAAAAGTTTGAGATTTTCCTTGCAAATAAGACCTACTTGTAGTATACTCTCATGATGGATTTTGAACAAATTATCGCTACCGCCGAAGAGCAGAGAGCTTCTGACGTACATATGTCGCCAGGTTTGCCGCTCTTTTTTCGTATTAATGGAAACATGGTTCCCGTGGGAGAGGAGAAAATGACAGAAGAATT
>JAIPGU010000040.1 GCA_021735575.1 Candidatus Altimarinota bacterium
GCATTCTTATGTCGAATCTCTTTTGATCATTTCCAGAAAACTGCTTCGTATTTCTTTTGCTCTTTTACAAAAAAACACTCCTTTTGATGCTTCTTTTCCCCTTTTTTCTTGACTTCTCCCTTTAACGGGCATTCCGACCAACGCGGAGGAATCCCTTAAAAAATGCAAGGGATCTCTCCACTCGTCCGTTGCGGCGGACTCGGTCGAGATGACAATACTGAGGGAAGATTCTTTCATTTGTGTAATTTTATAATTGGTTAGCTATATCTGATAACACCGCACAAGATTCCTCTCGTCAAGGATAGCGAGCAGAATTGCGCTTGCTCAATTGGTGCGAGCGGCGCAGACGATTAACCGAGTGCCACAAGCGGGAATGACGAAAGAAGAATGAGTACTTATTTTCTTAATTCGTAATTCGTAATTTTCAATTTTCTTTTACCAACTTCCCCACCAAAATGAGCCTATTGGTGTTTGTTCCTACCGGCGTACACGTCATGAGCGTAATAATGGATCTATCACGCGGTTGATTGAGAACCGATACTTCGGTTGGTGGCACGATGCCTTTGGTTTGAATTTCATAAATATACTTCTTTCCATTCCAGTAGACTTCTACTCTATCCCCCTCCTCTACTTCATGGAGCAACGCAAATACATCTTTAAATCGTCCTGGATCCCATGGGTAATAAGATGAATGCCCCGTCACGAAAAAATTCCCTTTCTGTCCCGGAGCACGTGACACGGGGTGTACCACTACTCCATCCCGTAATCCTTTTTGAATAGTATTCTCAAGCTGTTTCCAATTGGTATGACTGGGGACCGTTACGAGTGGAACGTTTTTTCCAATTCGAGGAATAAACAAACGGTTATCAGAAGGATACACCGGCATTTCCGCAAACATTCGTTTTGCTTGGTCTTTTGGTTTCAGCGCTTTGTCGCGGAAAATCTGTTCCCGATTTCGTTCTACTTTTTCGAGGGTTATGGTTTCGGTTTTAACCGGTTCTTGCTCCATCACATCGATGACGGAGGCTTTCAATGTCTCGAATTTATACTCGGCAATCTCGGCAAAAGCAGCAAAGTTTAAAAATAAATGGGTTCCCCCCCAAACAGAAAAAACAGTCGCACAAAAAAGCGTACATTCCTTCCACCACCGACGACGCGGTTTGAGATCAAAATCGAAATCAAATTGTCCCATCTCCTTATTATAGCAGAAATGGGAGCAGATTACAAGTCTACAAGACCACAAGATGACAAGTTTTCCCCTCTCCCTTTGATGGGAGAGGGTTGGGGTGAGGGTGTCCCCCTCCCCTTAGTCCCCTCCCACAAGGGGAGGGGAAATAAGTACTACACCAGATGTTTTTTTGCCAGTCCCACTCGTTCTCGCGCCTTAGACAAAGTCTCTTCTGCAATAGCATTTGCTTTTCCAGCTCCTTTTTTCAATATTTTTTCCACAAGTCCGGTATCTTTGAGGAGTTTTCCCCGTTTTTCTCGTGCCGGACGGAAGTATTCCCAGACAAATTCAAAGAGTTGCTTTTTGGAATCTCCAAAGCCAATTTTCCCTTCTGTGTAGCCTTTTCTTAACGTTTCTAAATCCGGATTACCGAACAACTCATGAAAGCGAAAAACAAGACATTTCTTGGGATCAATTGGCTGTCCGAGCGGTACTGAGTCCGTCTTAATCGACATAATTTTCTTTTTGAGTACACTTTCGTCCGCAAAAATCTCAATCGTGTTTCCGTAACTTTTCGACATTTTCTGTCCGTCAAGTCCCGGAATAGTTTCGACCTCTTTCAAAACCTCTGGTTCTGGAATCACAAAGGTCTCCCCAAAAGTACTGTTAAATTTCTGCGCGATGTCCCGCGCCATTTCCACATGCTGTTTTTGATCCTTTCCGACTGGCACTTTGTTCGCGCCATAAAGCAAGATATCTGACGCCATCAACACCGGATAGGTAAAAAGTCCCGCATTTGCCTCCAGTCCCCTCGCCTTTTTGTCCTTAAAAGAATGCGCCCGCTCAAGCAGTCCCATAGGAGTTTGGCACAATAAAAGCCACGTCAATTCGGTATGTGCACGAATATCGGATTGTCTGTAAAAAATAGATTTCTCCGGATTCACCCCCAACGCTAACCAATCAATTACACACCGCGCTTGGTTTTGGCGAAACTCTTCTGGTGATCTTTGCGTCGTGAAAGAATGCAAATCTGCAATGAAGTAAAAACACTCGTTCTTGCCTTCATTTTGGAACTTTATCGTCTGTCGCATCATACCAAAATAATTCCCGATGTGCGGATCGCCGCTCGATTGCATGCCGGTCAGGATTCTCATGTGCGTATTGTACAGCAAAGTATCTTGTAAGGACAAGGCATGATGAGTCCCTACGAATTTACATCCTCCCCACCTGTGGGGGAGGACTGAGGAGGGGGTGATTTTGATTTTCCCCCTCCCCTTACTCCCCTCCCACAACGGGGAGGGGATATAAAAAAATGTATACTCCCAGTATACACTCCCGTTTGGTCATTCCCGCGAAGGCGGGAACCAAATGTCGGAGCAGGTGTGTATCAACCTGCCCCGTGACTTTTAAAACGTTTCGAACCAGGGTCCCCACTGAGCCTGTCGAATGTGTCTGAAGACCTGCTCCGACTTAAGGGCTGGAATGAGGGACCAGATCGGAAAACCTGTCTCGACTAAACAAATAACTCACTGATGGTTTTAGTATCCTCATCTCCAATAAGTGATGTAATGCGGTCGTTGAGATCACTTATTAACGACTCGGCTGGACTGCCTTTCAAAGCTTCTTCTAACGCTGGTCCCATACAAACCTTCCCTCCTCCTTCCCAAACAATAGTTTCAATCCTTGCTCGAAATTCTTCTCGCAATCCTTCATCTTCGACAGTATCAGCAAAACGATTAAGCATCCCTTTCGTATACATTTTTCCAAAATTAAGAATGATTGAAATATAGAATAAATTTTTTATTTGTCAAAAAAACTTTTTCTCAATTTCTCCACCAACTCCCCTATCTTCACCCTCTCCTGCTTCATCGTGTCGCGGTCACGAATCGTGACGGTGTCTTGTAGGGACACGCCATGGCGTGTCTCTACTGATTTGCCCATCGTGTCATAATCCACTGTCACGCATACGGGTGTTCCGATTTCGTCTTGCCGACGATAACGTTTTCCAATGGATCCCCCATCATCGAGTTCACAGTTTCCAAAAACTTTCACGAGATCAAAGATTTCTTGGGCTTTTTCTCCCATGCCATCTTTTTTCATGAGGGGCATGACCGCAACTTTGACGGGCGCAATGATTGGCGCGAGGTGCAGTACAACTCGCTCTCCGTCTTCGACCTTTTCTTCGTCATACGCATCACAGAGCAATGCGAGAACCGTCCTATCCACTCCCCATGTGGGTTCGAGTACGTGCGGAAGAATTTTCTTCCCACTCGCTTCATCATGAATCCGCAGTTCTTTTTTGGAATGGGTTTCGTGTTGCCCAAGGTCAAAGTCCGTACGATATGCCAGTCCGTAGAGTTCTTTGCGTCCAAATGGAAAATCAAACTCCAAATCCACCGTGCGCTTAGAATAATGAGAAAGTTTCTCTTTCGCATGTTCTCGTTCGTGGACTTTTTTCAAACCAATTAACTCGCACCATGACTTCATATCGCGTAGCCACTGATCAAAAAGCTTTTCCCAACTGTCTTCAAAGATAAAGTACTCGATTTCCATTTGTTCAAATTCCAGTCGACGGAAAATAAAATTCCCTGGTGTGATTTCATTCCGGAACGCTTTTCCAATCTGTGCGATTCCAAAAGGCAATTTCACGCGCATGGTGTTCACAATATTTTTAAATTCGAGAAAAATCGCTTGTGCGGTTTCTGGACGCAGATACGCGGTGTCGTCCTCTCCTGTCTTTGCCATTTGCGTAGAAAACATCAGGTTGAATTGCCGGACATCGGTCCAGTCCACTGCTCCGCATTTGGGACATGTGACGTTATTTTCCTGCATAAGTTTTTTGACGTCTTCATTGCTGAGTCCTTCACATTCAATCTTACATTGCTCTTCGATCAGTTCATCCGCCCGAACGCGAGTTTTACATTTCTTGCAGTCGACCATCTGGTCATTAAAATTATCCAGATGCCCTGACGCTTTCCAAGTTTTGGGATGCAAAATAATATCGCCGTCAATTCCCACCACATCAGGTCTGTCCTGCACAAATGTCTTCCACCAAAGGTCTTTTATATTTTTCTTCAGCTCCACTCCGTACGGTCCATAGGTATAGGAATTCGCAAACCCGCCATAAATTTCTGATCCCGGATACGCAAACCCGCGACGTTTGGCGAGAGAGACGATCTTGTCCATATTCATGTCACGAGCATTGTAATAACTTCTTGTTTTTTGTCATCATCATACTTCGTCATTCTGGTCCCCGCATTCGCGGGGATAAACTCCGGCAGGAATCCAGTAGAAAAAGGAATTCCTTTTATTAACTGGATCCCGCATCAAGTGCGGGATGACAAAGAGCAAATATTTTCTTATTCTGAAGACTTTTAAAACTTCAAACTTATATTTAACCTTCCAAAAATAACTCTAATGCTTCCCTCAAATTTTCTAAAGCATTCCCACGCGTCATGCCTTGTGAAGTCACTCCCAATTCTACACATTTTGCCACCCAAAATTTTTCTCCCTGAAAAACGATACTGGTAAAAACATTTTTCATGTTTCTATTGTAATTCGTAATTCGTAATTCGTAATTTGTAATTCGTAATTAGAGTGTATACTCCCAGTATACACTTTACTCTTCACTCTCAACGGCTCGCTCAAACATATCAGCGCTGATGGCTCCCGGCATACGTTGCGTTCCAATGAAAAGAGTTGGTGTCCCACTAACGCCCAAACCTCGACCTTCCGCCATATCCTCCGTTATTTCCTGAAGTACCGATTCATCCGCAACACAAGCGCTTAATTCTTCCGTATTAGAATGGAATTGTTGTGCCACTTCCATCCCAAACGCTTGCGCGGCTTGCACGCCTTTTCCTGACCATTCCGATTGCCTGTCAAAGAATTCTCCTCGTAGGGCGAAATACGCCTGACTACCGGCAAATTTCTGAACACAAGACGCAACCACATGGAGTGGAAGCGCTTCTTTGTGAAATTCAAGTGGGAAATCTTTCGCAACATACCGAATTGTTCCTTCTTCGACCAACCGCGCAATCAAATCTTTATTTTCATCGTGAAGACGTTTACAAAAAGGACACTGGAAATCCGTAAACTCTACCACCTGCACCGTCCCGTTCCCAAGCGTCGGTTCTCCCTCCAAATCTATTTCCGGAGCACTCAGATATTTCCCCACCGGAAACCCAACTTGCTCAGATCGGATGAGATATTGTCCATCATTGGGAGTGAGTACTGATGCCAACTGATCCAGCACCTTTTTTCCATCTCGTTCCAGATTTTCGACACTCGATCCCAAGACATAAGCCGGTACAGAATTCAAAGAAAATTTCTCCTGCAATGCCTTCCCCTCCGGAGAATTGATATCGGTATTCCGTACCAAAAGCGCCGGAGTCAGTGCCTGTCGAAGCATTCCTACTGCCTGATCGGGAGCACATACTTCCCCACACGTTGCATCATTGACAACAATTAATTCCACCGGAAGCCCTTCGACCGGAATCCACGTACGTCCTCCATACACCGCCAGTTCGTTTTCTTTTCCCAGTTCCAATAAAAAGTCTTCCGATAAATTCTGTACTGCCACAAATGTCTGATCCCCTACTCGCACAATTTTTGCTGTATCGTTGAACGATCGCATAACTTGCATATCTGACAACAATATTCCGACAAGAAGTCCTGCGAACAAAACACAGAAAACTAAAAAAATACCGTGCCAACGGTCAAAGTTTTGGAAAAAAGATGGAGCCGACAATTTTTTTTTCTGAGCCATAAAGATATTTAAGAAGAAATGTTACGAATACAGTGCAAAGATGCTTGAGAAACCCTCAAAAATAGTAAAAAACGAGGCGACAAGCCAAATTTCCAATGAGTCGTACTGAGACCCGTACGACGAATGAAGTTTGGCGTAGGGAACAATGTTTTTTGCATTTTTCAGGGTTTCTTTTAATTAGAACAAGAACCTCCTCCCGATCCCAAAGCGTTCGCTTGTGGGACCGTCGTACCGGAAAAAACAACCGTCGCCTCGAGCGAAGTATCAAGATTTTTTGCCACCGCCATATTTCTTCCAATGAATCCTGCCACAACGCCAATGGTCAAAAGGAACAGAAAAACAACAGCGATCATTCCTTGTTTCATTCAGGCAAAAAGGTAGCCGTTTTTGGGGAGAAAGCAAAAAAAAGGAAAGAAAACAGTTGAAAAAAGCTCCGTTCTATGGTAAAGTGAAGAGTCACAAACAAAAACACACATGAAAGACCAAGACATCATTGTTAAACTCAATCAGTCAATTCAGTCCGCAAAATCATCTCTTGATGCGGTAGCAAAATGGACGGAATTGCTCGCGGAAAAAAACGGAGTTGAGGCAAATCCCGTAAAAGAGAAGGCCAAAAGACTCGATACGGAAGACTTTTCTACGGAAGAAGAACAAATCGTGGAAGGAATTTTTGCCGGACAAAATATGGTTGGTCCCGATGGAACCGAGTACCCTGTTCCAACCAACTACGCCTCTAAATCGAAACTGGTTCAAGGCGATAAACTCAAGCTGACCATCAAACCAAACGGCGCTTTCATGTACAAGCAAATCGAACTTATCCCGAGAAAACTTGTCATTGGACACCTGATTTTGGATGGAAGCCAATACAAAGTGCTCTGCGATGACAAAACCTACTCCGTGCTTTATGCGTCAGTGACGTTTTTTCGGGCACATGTGGGAGATCGCATGACAATTATTTTGCCTGAAAACGAAGAAGCCGAATGGGCGGCAATTGAAAATGTTCTTCCTACCGAAACACAAAAAACCGCAGAAACATATTAAGAAAACTCTGATAAATTTTTGAAAGGTGGATAAAAAATTTGAACTCCGTTTAGAAAGCATCTAGAATTTCCTCCGATGAGGTTTTTTCTTTTGGCAACAACGTTTCTTCTTTTTGGAGGATTGTCGCTTGCGGCAAATTTTTCTGACAATGATAGAATCCCCGAATGGGCTCAAACCCCTATCAGTTCTCTCGTGGAAGCGGAAATTATCACTGGCAATTCCGATGGAACGTTCGCTCCGACTCGTCCTATGAATCGAGCCGAATTTTGTAAAGTGCTCGTAAATGCCACCGATGCAAAAAAATATCTTCCGCTCGCATCAAGTTTCCCGGACGTTGAACGAAGCGATTGGTTCTTTGATGATGTAGAAACAGCCCGCTATTATGGTTGGCTTGCTGGATATCCCAATGGAACATTTCTCCCCGGCAACAAAATCAACCGTGCCGAAGCCGCAAAAATCCTTGCGAACGCGTTTCAGCTTCCCGTGTTAGAAGCTCAAGACGATGAAGCTTGGTATATGCCTTATTTTCGGACATTAGACACAGCAGGGTTACTTCCTTACGGCACCTCATTGGAAAATTTAAACCCGAATGAAAGTCCAAATCGAGCGGAAATAGCAGAACAAGTAGCTCGTTTTATGGTCCACGCCGGAACACTCCCTTCCTACCAAGAAACTTCAACTGCTGAAGCAAACGCTCCTTCCGAACAAGCAAGCACAATTGAGCAAACGAATCAGGGAGCACCTGTCGAGCAATTTCAATATACTGAAAGCGCTTCCACTTCTCAACTTCCCGTAGACGCGTCCGCCGGGACACTTCTACTTGAAAAAGACAAAGGACTCCTGCAAAAGATAAAAGTTTCTCAAAATCAGCAAAATATTGTGGCTCATAAGATAAAGCTTCGCAGTGAGAATGGACTCACTGAGATTTCTTCTTTTCAATTCCGTTTAGTTGGTAATGGAAGTTATATGGCGGTTTCCGATGTATGGTTGGAGTTGGATGGAAGAAAAATAACGGATAAAGTAAACCCCACGAATAACCTCGTTTCACTCCCTCTCAAGCAAACAAAGTTGACTGTTGGAACAAGTATTAAAACCGTCATACTCAAAATAGATATTTCCAGTACCGCTAAAACCGGTGAAAATTTCCGATGGGTACTTTATTTACCGGAGTGGATTGGAGCTAACACAGATAAAAAAGTTGGATTCTTTCCCATTGGCGGAAGTAATATAGAGGTTCAATAAATACAAGAAAGTTTGACCGAAAAAAAAATCTTCGTACAATTTCTCCGTTCTTGACGAAGCCATATTAACGCGCCTTCGGCGCGGGATCGTAGCTCAGTTGGTTAGAGCGCCGCCCTGTCACGGCGGAGGTCGCGGGTCCGAGTCCCGACGGTCCCGCCACGGAAAAACTTTAGACATCAAAGATGTCTGGAGTTTTTTCGTATCAGGCACTGATACGAGACTCAGAACCCGCGAGCGGGTTCGAACGTCCCCCATGAACGAAGTGAATGGCTTGGGACGTTCCTTCGTTGCTTTACGAAGTAAAGCATAAGAAGTATCCCGTCGGTCATCAATCAAGAAGCCCCCAAAGGGGGTTTGTTTTTTTATCTCATCGGTGAAGCCGACAGAACCCGCGAGCGGGTTCGAACGTCCCCCACGAACGAAGTGAATGGCTTGGGACGTTCCTTCGTTGATTTACGAAGCAAAGCATAAGAAGTATCCCGTCGGTCATCAATCAAGAAGCCCCCAAAGGGGGTTTGTTTTTTTATCTCATCGGCGAAGCCGATAGAACCCGCGAAGCGGGT
>JAIPGU010000041.1 GCA_021735575.1 Candidatus Altimarinota bacterium
GATTACTTGTTTCTTCATATGTTAAATCTTCACTATTCTTTATCTCAAATACTCGTTGCCGATAATCCATCGAATATGCCATCCCCCTTATTATCTACCTTTCTTTTTATTATGACAAACTATTTTGAATTAGCTATACCTTCTCCTCCTGAAAAATAAACATATGTATTGCCCTTTCTGCCGGAATCGAAATGAAATAAATTTTTCATGAGAAATTAATATATCGTGCCATTGTACCATGATTTGATTTAAAAAGCAAATGGAAAAAGAGAATTTTTCTGCTAAGATAGGGGAGTCATGAAAACAACCATTACTCGAACAGAAGCCCGAGAGCTTTTAAATAAGTACCTCAAAACGCCCTATCTCCGCGATCATTCGCGAGAGAGTGAAGTGGTGCTTGCGGCTTTGGCTGAGAGGTTAGGGGAGAACAAAGAGCTCTGGGGAGCGACAGGACTGATCCATGATCTGGATATGGACATTGTGACCGCAGAGGACAATGGCATGGAAAATCACAGCAAAAAGACCATAGAAATACTCCAAGAAGAGGGCTATGATATTCCCGAGGCGTTTCAGGCGATTCGTGCGCATACGGAAGGATGTTTAAAAAGCGCCGATGTGCCGAGAAGCACGAAGTTTGATTACGCCTTGGCGGCAGGGGAGACCGTGACGGGGCTCATTACTGCCTACGTTCGTATGCGTCCGGAACGATTTGAAGGCGCGAGCGTGAAGTCACTCACTAAAAAATTTAAAGACAAAGCGTTTGCCGCCAATGTCAGTCGGGAATTTATTAACGATATTGGAAAAGTAGGACTGGAGAGGGGAGAGTTCTTCCAGATTGCGCTTGATGCCATGGCAGAGATTGCGGATGAGATAGAGGCGTTTAAGTAATGAAGAATGGAGAAGGAAGAATGAGGAATAAAAATTGCTCTCTCTATTGTCATTGCGAGGAGAGAAACGACGAAGCAATCTCTTGTAGCAGTTGAGAGATTGCCACGTCCGCCACGGCGGACTCGCAATGACAAATGAAGAATAAAAAATGTAATCTTGTCATCTCGTAGTCTCGTAATCTACTCTTATGAAATCCATCCTCATTGTTCTCGCCCCAAAAAACTTCCGAGATGAAGAATATGCCGTCCCTAGAGCAGTCTGGGAAAAGGCTGGCGCAAATGTATTGACAATGTCAATACAAAAAATTTCCTACGGGAAGCTCGGCATGACGGTGAAAAATGATTTTTTGCTGGAGGAAGTAAGAGCAGGGGATGCGGATGCCATTTTTTTTGTCGGAGGCGGAGGATGCATGGAATATCTGGAAAATGAAAAAGCAGAACAACTCGCTCACGATTTCGTCGCCGCCAGAAAACCCATCGGAGCTATTTGCGCGGCACCAAGGCTCCTTTTAAAATGGGGGATTCTCAAAGGGAAAAAATGTACCGGATGGGATGGAGATAATGCATTGGAAGATTTAGCACGCAAGGGCGGAGCGATCTATGAAAAAAAATCGGTTATAAAAGACGGGAAATTTGTGACGGCCGATGGACCAGATTCAGCGGAGGAGTGTGCGCTTGCTTTTTGGGAAACTCTTGGATAGCCCCGGAAAAAGAATAAAAAATGTATACTCCCAGTATACATTTTAAAAATAAAAGGTATCTTATGTCCTTTTTAAGAAAAAAATCGCTCAAATCGAAAGTTTCGAGTTATGCCTTTTATAGATTGAGATAGCGAGGGAGGAGTGTATGGGAATATCTGTATTACTTAACACAATATATCTTGGTTTAAGTTAATTAATACATCTCTTCTCTCACATCCTTAAAAAAGGAATATCTCTGTTCGTGTCCCTCTATAGTTTTTCTTCCACTTTTCCTCTAACAAGGGGTTTAAACCCCTTGTTTAACAAACAAATACTCGCCGGCGGGTATTGTTCTATACAAAAACAGTTCTCTATTTCCAAATCATTCTTTTGACTTTCCTTCTCACTCTATTACAATCGCGCCACAATTATTTATCCAGATTCTGAACTCTTAGACTTTTCAACTTTTAAACTATTCCCTCATGGCAATCAAAAACGTGACCGCAACCAGAATGACCATGCTGGGCTTGAAAAATCAATCCCGAGTCGCTCAACGTGGACATAAACTGCTCAAAGACAAGCAAGACGGGTTGATGCAGGAGTTTTTGGCGATTATTCGGAAGGCAAAAGAACTACGCGTAAAAGTCGAAGAAGAGCTTCGCAAAGCCAATACGGCGTTTCTGGAAGCGCAGGCTATTTTATCGAAATCCGTTCTTCAGAACACCCTGTCGGTCCCCTCTCAAAAACTCATCTTAGAAGTAGAGACAAAAAACGTAATGTCGGTTCGGATTCCGAAGTTCAAGCTTCATACGTCTGGCAATGCCCTTGATTATGGTCTGGCACAAACACGAGGAGAACTCGACGTTGCTATTCAGAAATTTTCTCACGTGTTTGAGATGTTGCTGGAATTGGCGGAAATCGAAAAATCCGCGGAAAATCTTGCCTTTGAAATCGAAAAAACTCGCCGGCGTGTGAATGCACTGGAACACCGTCTCATTCCGGATCTCAAAGATACTTTGAAATTCATCGGTATGAAATTGGCAGAAACAGAACGATCCTCTATCATCCAAGTCATGGTCATAAAAAACATGATCGAGAAACAAGAAAAAATGAAACAACAACATGCGTAAAAATATTATTCCGGCTTTCTTTTTCTCTCTGTTTTTCTCCTCCTCGTCCGTTTTGGCGGCCGTTCCGGGAATTACGGAGTTTCCGTATGAAAAAACAATCATTGTTCCGAACGTTTCCTCTCCCACAAGAGTAAAAGTGCGGCTCGATGAAACTGTTATGCAAGCTATAAACCAACGATTTGCGAATTTTGCATTGTTGGACGCTCGCAATGAGGAAGTCCCCTTTCAAGTGCTCTACCAGGAGGCAGGACCCATTGATGAAAATGAGCTGCGTATCACGGGAGTGTCGTCCCACAAATCGGGAGATTCCAAAGATCTGATTGATAATGACGTTCTGACCGTATATAGCTTCGATGAAAAAAGAGACCGACAAGATCCTTCTTGGTTTTTGGTGGATTTGGGAGAACCCCAAAGACTCGTCAGAGCGCGTATTTATGACACTTCTAGACGAGCAAGATATATCGAAATAAAAGGAGGACTTGAACAAGACACCCTCAGAACCATCGTTTCCAAACGCCCATTTGACTGGCAGTTCGACTTTCATTCTCCTCTTATCCGTTATTTGCACGTTTCAGTGTGGGGGGTAGGAGTAGAAATAGATGATTTAAAGCTGTTCCGAAGTGAAAGAGCTGAAATTTATTTCGAAGCGAAACCCGGAGAAAAATACAGAGCTTTTTATGGTGGACCGGTCAATTCTATCCGCTACAAAAAAAGACTCAATGAAAAGTCTCCTGTTTCGGTTGAAGGACAATTGACACGAGAAAGGATGAATCCCCTCTTCTCGGAAGATTTCGACGGAGACGGACTCAATAATGACAATGATAATTGTCCTTTTGTTTCAAACCCACTTCAGAGAGATACTGATGGAGATCGGATTGGAAATGACTGTGATAATGCACCAGATGTCAAAAATTCCAATCAGTATGATAGTGACTATGACAGCGTGGGAGATGTCATTGATAATTGTAATTTAACGCCGAACAAAGATCAGGCAGATCGTGATAATGATGGATACGGTGATGCTTGCGATACGGCACATGGAGAAGAAAGCACTCCCCTTTCCTCAAAGGAAATAATGCTGATCGGCTTTGGAATAGGAATTCTCGTGGTGCTTATCGCCTTTGTCGGATGGAAGTACGAAAAAGCAATAAGGTTACTCGTACAGAAGATCAAAAAATAACAATTCCTTTTCCCTTGCAATGCGGAGGGTTTGAAGACCAGGGCTTGTTGTGCTACAATGCAGAGAACATTTATACACACACCAACATGACAACAAACAATTACTTGGTTCCAACCGTCGTTGAAAAATCTCACGATGGAGAACGGGCGTTTGATATTTATTCTCGACTCTTAAAAGAGCGCATTATTTTTGTAGGAACAGCTATTGATGATCAGGTAGCCAATCTCGTTGTGGCTCAACTATTGTTTTTGGAAGCAGAAGACCCAAAGAAAGATATCACCATGTACATTAACTCTCCGGGAGGATCGGTGACTGCGGGACTGGCGATGATCGACACGATGCACTTCGTCAAACCGGATGTATCGACCGTGTGTGTGGGAATTGCGGCATCCATGGGAGCGATGCTCCTCATGAGCGGAACACGTGGAAAACGATTTATTTTGCCGCATTCAGAAGTCATGATTCATCAGCCACTCGGTGGAACCGAAGGACAGGCATCTGATATCGCCATTCATGCAGAACATATCATCGCTACCAAAAACACATTGCAAAAGATGATTCAAGAATGCACCGGGGCTGACATGGACCAAGTGGTACGGGATTGCGACCGTGATAAATTTATCGGTGCCAAAGACGCTATTAAATACGGAAAATACGGATTGGTGGATAAGATTTTTGAGAAACGCAGCTAAATAGCTGTGGCTAATGCTTGTTCGATGGCTTGAGTAGTTTCCTCTCTGACTCTTTGCGTATCGGAAATTTTTATTTCTGTATTCTGGAATGAAAAAGAAACATTTTCAATACTCTCCCCCAAAAGAGAGGATAAATCCATCGATTCTGCTTGTGGAGCTGCAATAGTAATATGAATCTTCTCTGGTATCTGCGGGTCTGCTTCAAAAGTAATTACAGGAATTTCTCCCCGAGAAGAAAACTTGATCCGATCAAATTCTTCTTGCAAATCGTTTAGAATTTCAAGTATTTCTTGGAAAATTATTCTTAGTTGCAAAGGATTTTTTTTGACAGAAAGTTGGTTTGGATTGAGATGCAGATCCCTTTCCCCCGCACAAAAAGCACTCCCTCCCCACACAACAGAAGGGGTTCTGTATTCGTTTCTTCGCAAAAGAACATCGGGGACCCCTATATACTCTTGCTGAAAATTCGGAAGTTCGGAATAAGAAGGGCGAGTATCAAAAATACTAAGGTCATGGTCTTCCTCACTTTCTAATCCCATGTAAAAATTTATTAAAAAAACATTAATTTTAGACATTCTACGCCTGCTTCTTTTCTCTTGGCAAGTAAAAATATTCACATTTCATCCAGCTGTTCCCTCCTCCGCACATGCCGTTCGGACATATCTTCTTCGGTACTCAGAAACTCATCAACGATTTTTATCGGAGCATCGACAAATTTAGTTCTCTCACCCATCGCAAGAATATTCGCTCCATTGTGAAGTCGTCCCAGGTGTGCGAGCTCTATGCTATTCGCCAGTACACACCGTGCCCCATGTACTTTATTGGCGGCAATAGATATCCCAACCCCCGAACCGCACACCACAATGCCCCGTGTACCGGGGTTCGCGACAACTTTCTCTGCCAATTTGCGCCCAAAAATTGGATAATCGCATGACTGTGTGTCAACACATCCAACATCCTCGAGTTCATACTCCTTATTTCTTTTGTCATCCCGAACTTGTTTCGGGATCTCTTTTTCACATTTTGTTTCAAGGTACTCCAGAATTCTCTTTTTAAGCTCAAATCCACCGTGATCGGATGCGAGGAATATTTTCATCACAAAAATTGTAACACACCATTATTGTCATTGCGAGTCCGCCGTGGCGGACGAAGCGATCTCGCTCTTCCTTATAACATTTCCCCCTCTTAAAGGTAAGAGGGGGCGCAGGGGGTGTTATTGTTATTAGGATTCTTTTTTGTAACACCTCCCCACCCCTCCTCTTAAGTAAGAGGAGGGAGTAATGCCTCTAAATTTTCTCTATAAATCTTCTTATCTCCCTCTGAAACATTTTCCGATCAAACTCGGCTCCCCTTTTCCTGAGCACTTCCGGGGCAAACGTTTTTTCTTTTTGCAGAAACTCATCAATCCCCCTTTGAAGTGATTCGGAGGTTTGAGCTGAAAACCCTATCCCCCACTTCCCTACTGACTCCCGCGCGCCTCCCCTCTCTAAATAAATCACGGGCGTGCCACTGCATATGGCTTCTACGGGCGTCAAACCAAAGTCTTCCTCTGCGGGAAAGAGAAACGCCCGCGCCTCGGCGTAGAGTGCTGGAAGCTTTTCGTTTTCTACAAATCCTAAGAATTCAATATTTGTGGCATTGAGTTTTTTGGCGAGATTCTGACATCGTTCAAGATCGGGTCCTTTGCCGACCAATTTCAATGGAAGTTTATTTTTGGCAAATGTCTCGACGAGCAGATCAAACTTCTTATAGGGAATGAAGCGACCGACAGCGAGGAAGAAATCCCCCCCTATCCCCCCCTTTGATAAAGGGGGGAGGAAATCCGATGTATCTGATTGAGGGGGGCTTTGCATTTTTTGCCCCGTGGAATAATCCCGTCCCGGCGGGATCATTTCACGGGGCAAAGGGGGATTTTCTATTCCTCCTCCCTTTGCAAAAGGGAGGATTGAGGAGGGATTTTGTATTTCTGCCCCCTTTTGCAAAGGGGGTTGGGGGTATTTTTTTGTTTTCAAAAACGGCTCTGTATCCACACATGGATAGAATGTTTTCGAATCCCGATGGTAAAATTCTTTGATTCTTTTCCCCACGAAATCAGAATTCGAAATGAAGTAATCCACCTGCTTCACCGCTTCCTGATCTTTGCGTGTTAAGTAATTCAGAATGGTCGGAAGCAGAAATTTCAAAGGGCGGAAAAGAAACGGCACGGGATATTCATGCAGATATTCTTCTCTGGCGTGATAGAGAAATCGTACTGGCGTGTGGCAGTAACACACATGCACCTGATCTGGACGAGTTTTGCGCACGCATTTAGAGAAGCCAGAACTCGCAGAGGAAATAATCAGGTCAAACTCCGACAGATCAAATTTCTCAAAAGCCCAAGGAAAAAATGGAAGTAATAATTGGTGTCTATGGCGCAATTTCTGTGGTAATTTCTGCAAAAAACTCGTTCTTACTTCCCTATTTCGTAATTCTGGAAAATTTTCTGACTTGTATACAGATGTGAAAATCACCGCGTCCGGAAACATTTCCGCTAGCGCTGTGTTGACGTGCTCCGCCCCTCCCCTGCTCGTGAGCCAGTCGGTGATTATCGCAATACGTTTGGGTTTCATCAAACGCATTATACGTGTCATTGCGACCCTGAGCAAAGTCGAAGGGAAGCAATCTCCTGAATTGACTTTTATAAAAATAGTATTTAGAGTATATCAGATGAATTTACAAGAAGCACTCACTCTTCCTCAGAAAGAAAATTTTACTAATGTAGATCGTTTTTTGCGAAACGGACATGGTATGCCTCCGCTCGATAAAAATTGTATTGGTATTGAAGGGCTTTATGGTGAAGAAAGGAAAAGAATGAAAACACTTACGAACGGCGATGGAAGTTTGTTTTTGACATATAAAGGGAAAGAGGGATCCGTACTCAGCATTGAAGAAGCGGCAGAGGGAGAATTATGGCGTGTAATACAGGTTCAAGGAGCCCAATCCAGAAAATCATATAGACTGTGTACCGGACTTGATTGGCCAGAGTGTCTCGGTTCTGTTGTCAGGAGTATCAGCGAACGAGTCGATACGATCGTAAGAGAGGTACAAATGCCGTCTATTGAATCCATAGAAGGAGTCTGCGAATCACGATCCGAACATGTGAATTCAATTTACCAGAAAGTAGCACAGGTCATTGGATTGAGATTTTCAGAAGAGGAAAGGGCTTTTGTGCGGGATCTCAAAAAAGAAACGTGGGTATGAAGTGTATACTGGGAGTATACACTTTTACATCCCCTCCATCGATGGGAGGGGAATTTAAGGGGAGGGTGATAAATCGTTTGACCCTTTTTTCTATTTCAATACAATCTGCCCGTTCTTTTGAACCTTAAATAACCGCGAGCGCGGGGTAGCTGAGGACGAATAGAAATTTCGCGTGTAGCAAGAAATCTCGTGAGTGAGTCCGAAGACCTCCGTGTAAGCGAAGAGGAGCGATGACGAAATGAGCTGAGTTATCCGCCACGGCGGATCACGAAAGCAATTGAGTCATCCAGCGACGAGGCGCCATCGTCTAGTGGTTAGGACGCCAGGTTTTCATCCTGGTAACAGGGGTTCGATTCCCCTTGGCGCTGCCAATCCCGAGAAGTGGGGTGCTTGTCACCTTAGTTCTCGGGATTTTTAGTATTGCTAAAAATGGGGAATCTGAACCCCTTGGGGTTCGCCTCATACCATTGAACGAGGAGTAAAACGACGAAGTGAAATGAGTAGGAGGTTTTCGACCGCGCAGTCCCGATTTATCGGGACGAGCATGCAAGAATTTCCCCTTGGCGCTGCCAGCTAAAAAGGAGTATGTCCAAAGGGCATAGTCCTTTTTAGCATTGTATTGTGAAGAGAACCCCGTAGCCCGAAGAATGAAGGTACTACATGCTTTTTTATTTAGGCATAAAATAACATATACTTCATATATAGCTAGTTCAATATAAAAAGTCATAAAATTAAACATAAGAAAAAAGTTCAAAAGGATTACAACGAAATTCACGTCTGATTGCCTTGGCTTGAGCCCATTTTTTCTCAATAGGATTAAGATCAGGACTGTAAGG
>JAIPGU010000042.1 GCA_021735575.1 Candidatus Altimarinota bacterium
CCGCATACGCGGGATCGCTCAGGATGACACGTCCTTCCGACTCACTTCCTCCTCTGCTTCGCAGAGTCGTCGCTCGTCGCAAGTTCAGTGTGGGAGCAGATCCTTCCCCTTCGACTACGCTCAGGGTCAGGATGACACGTTCTTCCGACTTACTTCGTCGTTTCACTCCTCGTTCGCCGCAAGTTCAGTGTCACTTCTTTTTCGCTCGATGTCTTGAAACGGCAATATGCTTGTCGGTCGTTTTGTTCTTGCGTGTTTTCTTTCCCAACGCTGGCGCTCCCCAAGGAGTTTTCGGATGTTTCATTCCAATAGGAGATCCGCCCTCTCCTCCTCCGTGTGGATGATCACACGGATTCATTGCTTTCCCTCGTACTTGTGGACGACGTCCTTTGTGGCGCGTTCTTCCTGCCTTTCCCGCTTTCGTAAGAGAGTGTTCATCATTGGAGACGATTCCGATGGTGGCAAAATTTGTTTTTTCCACGAAGCGAATTTCTCCGGAGGGGAGTTGTACTTGTGCTTTATCGCCATCGAGAGAGATAAGGCGAGCACTTTGTCCCGCAGAGCGAACTATTTGACCTCCTTTCCCCGCATTAATCTCGACATTAAAAATAGAAAATCCGACAGGGATGTTCTTTAATTGCATTCTGTTTCCATCTTTTACTTTCGCCTTTATATCCGTGATAACAGAGTCTCCAGCTTCTATTCCCTTGTGAGCCAGTACATACTTTTTCTCTCCATCCGGATACACGATAAGTGCAATATGAGCGCTTCGCTTTGGGTCGTATTCCAATGCCTCGACACGCCCTGGGATGCCAAGTTTTGTTGCTCCACTAAAATCTACAAGCCTGTATTTGGAACGAGTTCCGCCTCCACGATGACGAATAGAAATGGTTCCATTGGATCGCCCCGTGATCTTTTTTGAGCTTTTGAGCAATGATTTTACCTGTGGACGTCCCTTTAAAAGGGACGCGATTCGAACCATTCCTCGTTGTCCATTCGTGGTCGGTTTCAGTTTTCGGAGCGCCATTATTTAAATGCGTTAAAATCGAGAGTTCCTCCTTCTTGGAGCGTTACAACAGCCTTCTTGAGTGGAGCACGTTTTCGGGCCTTAACCCCGCGTTTCACAAGACGAAATTTTTCAGGAATTTGACTTGTGTTCACTTGTGCTACCTTCACTCCATAGAAACGTTCTATGGCGCCTTTTATTTCTTTTTTGGACGCCTTTTCCTGGACAAGAAAAGAGAATTTTCCTTTCTGTGCCACCGTTTTCTCGGTCACGACCGGCCCCACGAGAACGTTATCAAGAGGAATCATTTCTGTTTCGCGGTAAGGAATGTTTGTTCAATAGTGTCAAACGCAGATTGTAAAATACAAATTTTTTCCGCGTTGAGTACATCGTGTGGGTTGAGGTAACTTGCCAAAAGAGTGGTTACGTGCGGAATATTCGCTGCTGATTTTTCGAGTACAATATTTTTTTCCGGTAAAACGAAGAGGTATTTCTTTGCTTTTGGCAATTTTGTTAGTAGCTCGGAAAAGACCTTTGTTTTTGGTCCTTGTGCATCGAATGATTCAAGAGAAAAAATATTTTTTTCTTTTGCTTTCGTGCTAAGACTTGAAAAAAGAGCGGCTCGTCGTTCACGACGAGGCATGTTTTTTGAAAAATTTCGTGTATTTCGTGGTCCGTGGGTAACTCCTCCTCCGCGCACCAAATTAGTTGAAAGTGCTCCGCGGCGAGCCCGTCCTGTTCCCTTCTGGCGGAATGCTTTTGCGGTTGATTTTGCGACTTCGGCTCGTGTTTTCGTATGAGCAATAGGGTTTCGCGCATTTGCTTGACGCATGACAACGGCTCGATGCATAAGATCGTTATTCGGTTTTACCCCAAAAATAAGATCGTTAAGGGAAATATCACCCTTTTTGTTTCCAGCGCTATCATACAAATCTACTTTCATTTTTCGTATACAAAAATAAAACTATTTTTTGCTCCTGGGATAGCCCCTTTCAGAGCAATCAGATTTTTTTCTGTATCAATATGAACGATGGGAACGGAGCGAAGTGTTACTTTTTCAGCTCCCATGTGTCCCGGCATCTTCTTTCCTCGGAGAATTCGTCCTGGTTTTGCACACATTCCCACTGATCCAGGTTCTCGGTGATGAGTGGATCCATGAGTTTCTCTCCCTCGTTGGAAATTGTGTCGTTTAATAACTCCGGCGAATCCCTTTCCCTTCGACACTCCGGAAATACACAGTGTCTTTGTTTCTTTCAGCGTTTCAAGAGAAAGACAATCCCCTTTTTTATACTCTCCTTCGAGGTCTCGTATTTCCTGAATAAAGCGATATTTCTTATTCGTATTTTTTCCAAAATGCTTTCGCTCAAAAGAGCCGAGGACAAGTGCGTTGTAACCGTCTTTTTCTTGACTCTTCACCTGGAGGATAATGCTTTTCGGAGCTTCGAGTACTGTAACAGGCACCATTTCCCCATCTTCAGGAGAAATAATTCGTGTCATGCCAATCTTGCGTGCCAAAATCCCTTTCATGGTGCTATATCATTTTAATTTCTACATCGACTCCTGCCGGCAAACTCAGATTCTGAAGTGCTTCAATAGTTTGAGAGGTCGGTTCTTTTATATCAATAAGTCTTTTGTGTGTACGGATCTCGTACTGATCTCGCGCATCTTTCCGGATAAAAAAAGACCGATTCACAGTATATTTTCTAATGTGAGTCGGCATGAGTACGGGGCCGCTAACCAAAGACCCTCCGCGTTCCGCTGTTTCGACGATGAGTTTTGTTGCTTCGTCTATAACCGTGTAGTCGAATGAACGAACAATAATTCGAACACGAGGAACCGTTACGCCTCCTTTCTTCCCCCCCGTAAGAGAGGTTGGTTGAACCTCTTTTCCTGCCGGCTTTTTATGAGAAGTCGACTTCGGAGCAGCAACCCTTGGGGAAGCTTTTGCCCTTGAAGAAGTCTTTTTTGCTGGAGCCGTGTTCTTTTTGGTTGCCATACGCTTTTCTTTTCAAAAGAGCCCGCGGAGTGTAGGAAAAAAACCAATACTGTCAAATCTTTTTTCGGAAGGACGGAGGAGAAGAGGATTGGGCATTTTTTCAAAGAGGGACCAAGAGAGGGGAGAAAATATCTGGCGGATCTGTCTTCTCCCTTTAAAGAAAGGAATAAGGCGGGCTTGACAAAAAAACAAATAAAAGTTTGACAGTATTTTATTTGGGCGGTAAAGTACTCCGCGAAGTTTTGATGGAATATGATTTTCTTGCAGTGATGTGTTGTGTTTCCATTAAAGCTCCGATACAATGGAGGAACGCAGGGGGTAAAGAAAACAAGAAGAGGAAGAATAAAAGCAATTTTTTGTTGAAAAAACTCTTTACAAACTACCGCTTTCGTTTCTATACTACAAGACATGAATAACCTTCAACAACAAAAATCCTCGACTGCTTCTCCGATACAGATAAATTTCTCGGAACTTATGAGTCGGCTTTTAGGGCTTTTGACTGATAAAGAGCAAGATATTATTGAGCGTCGATTTCCTCTCGGAGATTATCCTCGCGAAACACTTGATAAAATTGGAAGAAGTTATTCCATTACGCGGGAACGTGTTCGGCAGATTGAAGCAGTTGCCATTAAAAAGTTAGCGCGTATTTCCATGGATCCCTCTATGCGACAGATCCACGATTTGGCCTATAACATTTTGGTGGAGCATGGGAAGATTATGTCGGAAGATTTGCTTGTGTCAGAAATGCTCAAACATATCCCAAGCACGGAAGAGAGGGATGCGAATTCTATGAAGCTTGCCATGCGGGTGTCGGACAAGCTTATCAAGCAAGAGAAGAATCAGTTTTTCTGTCATTTCTGGCGGACAAAGGATTTGGAGCTATCGGAAATAAGAGGCGCTATAAAGAATATTCGCAATACGATGGAGAAGAGGAAAGAGCCTTTGTCGGTGGAAGAGTTAGTGATGGCAGTTCCTCGTTCTTCACAAGAAATGGTGAATTCTCTTCTGCATATTGGGTTGGATTTTTTGCATACGGAGGGGAAATGGGGGCTAAAGTCGTGGAGGTTCATTAATCCTCGTTCTATTAAGGATAAGATTCTTATTTCCCTCCAAAAGGTTGGGAAACCGCTCCACTTTACGGATATTATCAAGCATGTTTTGAACGATTTTTCTTCGAAAAAGAAAGTTACTTCGCAAGCTATTCATAATGAGCTTATTCGCCATAGAGAGTTTGTGTTGGTTGGAAGAGGATTATATGGGCTTTCTGATTGGGGACTCGTTTCAGGGACGGTGTGCGATGTTATTAAAACAGTTATGTTGGAGTATGGAGAACCTATGAAGCGACAAGATATTATTGATGCCGTTCTTAAAAAAAGAGATATCCGACTTGGGACTATTTCTCTTAATCTTCAAAAGTATCCATTCTTTAAACGGGTGGGACGTGCGGTGTATACGTATGACGCGTCTCTTGATGATATTCAGCGACGGAAGCGAGGACGGAAACCAAAGGGCGTTCAAAAATAGGAACCGTGTTTTCTATAGTTTCAAAGTGGTTTGTGCTGGAGATACTTTTGTGTTTTTCGTCTGCCCATTGACGCCCAAAAGATAGTCATCTATCAAGAAGCCGTTTTTTGTTTTTTTCATTATGTCGTACAGTTTTTTGACAAGAACACGAGGATTTGAGGAGAAGACCATGCGATCGGTTACTTTTCGGTGACAAAAGCCAAGAATTTCTTTGATGTGATCGGCTACTCCATCGTGTCCAGTAAGAACGCCGATAGGCTTTCCTTCTTCGTATGCTACCGTGAATTCATTGAGTGTCCCGGTCCCACCGGGGAGGATTATAACTCCATCACAGGAACGGATATTAATAATATCCCGCATCATGAGTCCCATTCCGGTGAAAAGGAAAGTATCGTAATGGTCCGTCGGAGAATTATATTTTTGAAGGTGCGAATGCACAGAGATAGCTGGAGAGACGCCAAATGTTTCGCCTCCTTCTTCCTTTGCTCCTTTGGCAGCTTCATCTGGAAGTCCCGGACACGCACCACTTCCAAGGATACATCCTCGTTTTGCAACTTCTTGTCCCACTTCGTGAGCGGCTTTAATCATTTTTGGATTCGTCATGAGATACCCACTGGCAGATCCCATAACCCCAATAGTTGGCTTATAGCCCGGAAGAATGTCAAAAATATTATCCATGTAAAAAAGTGTTAGGTGGAGAAAAGTAGGTTTCTTGTTTGAGAATGTATTTGTTTGCGATGGAAAAGATTTAATATCCAAAAGAACAGCAAGAGCAAGAACGGAACCATAAGTGTTACTTTTCCAAATTCCAGAAGTGAGTTAAAAATTGCATGTGCTCCCATAGCAAGAAGCATTCCTTCCATCATTTTTTCTTCATGGAAGAATACCTCTCCTTTCAAGTGCAATATTTGATGGAGTTTCTGAATAAGAAAATGCTTCTTTTGCTGCACTTCTTCGATATAAATTTCATGCGCGAATCGTGCGACTCCGTAAAAGTATCCCAAAATAGCTGAAAAACAGACATGTGCCATGACCGAAATAGTCGATCGCAGGAGAAAGAAAAGAGAGAGTTGTTGTATTCCGGAGTCAGACACCTTGGCAAAATTATGGAAGTACACAATATTTTCTACACACGCAAATCCCAGAGCAATAATGATAGAAAAAGAGAGTGCATCATCTACAGATTGAATTTTTTCTTCATCGGAAAATCGTAGTACGAGATGTTTTACAAATTCTTCGAGCATCCCCACAACAACAAAAAACCAGACACGGCTGTTAAAAGAGGAAGAAAGAGCAAAAGCAACAATTCCGCACAATATTCCGATGGTGATGAAAAAAAATGGACTCTCGAGAGCCCGTTTTGTTTTGGTTCGGAATATTTTCACTGTGTTATCGAAGGAGAAGATCTCAAGCACAAACATAATAAGAGTCACAAAAATAAAAAGTCCCATTCCAACGAGAGCATTTACGGTAATGTAGGCAAGAAATCTGGAGATATCCGGCACGTTCACCAGATCCGCCAAATACTGAAAAACATTCATATGTTCGAAATACCATACGGTTGTATCCCAATATTTTTCATATAACTTGATGGGCAGTACAGCGAGCATTCCAGCGATAAAACTGAGCACAACATATCCTCTTTTTTCGTGGTTCTTTTTTTGGAAAAAGTACAGCCATCCCAAAATTGGAATCAGGCTGATAATCCCGTAAAAGAGAAGATTCGAAAGAGAAAGAGAGTGTAGTAGGTTTTCCATTCCAATATGAAGTATTCCCTTCATTATAACATAAAATGAACAGGTGATCAAGTATTCCTGAAAAAAGACAAAGAGAGATGCGCAGTTATCATACTGGTTCAGACGTGTTGTCTGAATTGTATTGTTTCCTAAGCTCTAAGTTCTATCCTTCTTTTCGTCGTATTTGCGGTTTGTCTAATTGCCAATTTACAAATTTTTGTTGGAAAATGCCAAAAATGGTTGAGGCAAGCCAATAAACACCAACCCCTGCTGGGAAAGAAAGCGCAAAAAATCCTATCATCACCGGCATCACCCAAAGCATAATACGATTCATTTGTTGCATTTGTCCTTGCATTCCCTCTTTTTTTGCAGGGAGAGAAGTTTTCTGTTTGAGAGCCTTCTTTTTTGCACTCACAAGCGAAAGTTTCACAGCTCCCCACTGAGCTCCCGCCACTAAAACGGCGAGTATGACTGGTCCGGGACGATCTAGATGGAGTCCCCAAAAATCAACATTTACGACGGAGAGATCAACGTTTTGTTGAAACGAATAAAGTAAGTGTCGCAGATGAGGAGAAAGTCCATCTCGTACAATATAATAAACACCAATCAAAAATGGCATTTGGAATACCATTGGGAGACAAGAGCTCATAGGATTTATTTTGTGTGTTTTGTAGAGCTCCATAGTTTTCATGGCGAGCATTTGCTGATTTTTCCCGTACTTTTGTTTAAGTTCTTCAATAAACGGTTGCATTTTTTGTAATTCTCTTTGGGACCGCATCGCTTTTTGATTGGGGATAAAAAGGAGCAGTCTTACAAATACAGTGAGAATAACGATGGACCATCCGAAAGAGTGGGTTGGAAGTATTTGAGTGAGGAATACCAGTAAATTAAACAGCGGCTTTGAAACAATCGCTCGGAATAATTGTCGCAGGATGCCGGGAGAGCTCAGTTTGAATGTGTCGGAACGCACAGATATGGTTTCTTCTTCCCCTGCGGAAAACCGTATCTCTAACACATACTCTCCTGCTTCTGAAAAAAGATCGAGGTTGAAATACTTTAGTGCGAAGGTTCTCTCACTTCCTGGCTCCAGAGAAAAAGGGGTGATATGATTTTCGCCGCACGATTCAAACGTTTTTTCGGAGATGTCGAATTCTTGCTCATTTGCTATGCGGAACACTTTCAAGCTTCCTGGGACTTCACAAGGAGAGTCAAATGTAATACGAGTGTTAAGAGAATTTTTCACTCTGAATTCCATAAGATTCCCTATGACAACGGAGCTATCGGTAGGTTCAAGCACGATGGCAGTGTTTTCTGTAGGTGCGTTTTCTTTTTTTCCCCAAATTTTATCTACCCCTACCAGAACGAGATAGAAAACGGCAAACCAGATAAGGAAGCTTTTGAAGAAATCTTTAAATTTATTCATTTTTGGGAGTGATGCTTAGGGGAGGAGAGGAAACGAAGAAGTTCATGACACGCTTTTTCAAATTCCGCTGTATTGTGCAATATTTCGGGACCATTGTACAGACAAATGATGTTTTGGGACGTGATATAAGGCACTAAGTTTTTACGAACCAGGGCGTACAACTGTCTTCGAAGTCGATTTCTTTTGACAGCGGAACGCGAAATGCGTTTGCCGGCTACCACTGCAAAACGAGGGGTGTTGTTTGTGTTTGAAATTAGGAACACAAAATTTCCCGATCGAAATCGTCGAGAGCGTCGAAAATTCTTTTCAAAGAGGGCACTTGTGAAACGAAATATTTTTTTTATCATCTCCAAAAATCTTCCCGATTGAAAATCGAAGTGAGGGAATTGTCAATGGAATTTATCTCTAACACCAACGGTTTTGCTTCGGAGCAACACTGAGAGATTTTCTGCCTTTCGCGCGTCTGCGAGCCAGAACTCTTCGACCAGTCGCGCTTTCCATTCGAGAACGAAACCCATGCGTTCGCATTCTTTTTTTCCAACGCCGTTTTTTATCTATAAACATGATTCCCTATCTAAATCGTGCGCGGAGTGTAGACAACTGGGAACGATTGTCAATCTTTAATTTTTGGTGATTATCTCTCGATCGCAAGTTGCCTCTATTGTTGTCATCTCGACCGAAACGCAGTGGAGCGGAGAGATCCCTTTATATATGGTGCACAAAAGGGATTTCTCCATTTCGTTCGCCAGGGCGAACTTCAGTCGAAATGACAAATGTTCACTTACTTGTTTTCGGGGGATAGTTACTTAATTTTTTCCCATAATTTATTGCCTTCGTTCTCTTCGTGCGACTCCTTCTTAATACTTAAAATTGCCCCGGGTGTAAACCC
>JAIPGU010000043.1 GCA_021735575.1 Candidatus Altimarinota bacterium
TCCCCATATTGTCATCTCGACTGAAGTCCGCCTGAGGCGGACGGAATGGAGAGATCCCTTGTATTGTTTTTGGGTGCAAGGGATTCCTCCACTTCGGTCGGAATGACAATACGTGTCATTTTATTTTGAATTAGCTATACTTATATCGAAGTTCCTTCCCTTTCACTTCGTTCAAGGATCAGGAAGACAAGAAAAACAAAAAGAAGCTGTCTTTCTGAGCGAATGCGAAGAATCTTCCTCAGAGAAATTTTTTTCTTTTTGACTTGTTTAGATACCTTATTTCGAAGATCCTTCCCCCATGAAATAGGGTCCCCGTAAAGCGGGGATTTCACGGGGTCAGGAAGACATTTTTTATTATTGAAGATGAAAGATTATCTACATCTTTTGAAGTTCCTCCAATACCGCCTCTTCCTCTGCTTTTTCCTCCTCTTCGTACTTTTTTTCTTCTGATAGCAATCTCTGCTGTTCTTCTGTGCGCTTCTCGCCAAGCGACTGCGCTCGCTCCATCGCTTCTTCGGGGTTTTCGTTTTTCTTTTTGTACTTCAGATCAATTTCCGAAATTCTTCGTTTTTCTCGCAAGAGAATATCCCGCAGTTTTTGGATTTGCTCGGGATTCATGACTTCGGTGAGATTAAACCAGTATTGTTTCTCTCCGTCATTCATAGACCCAGAAAGCATCACAAGTTCCACGAGTTCTGTATCATTGTCCAAAAGCGCCTGCGGGATTTTGAAATCCTTGATGGTTTTTCCCGAAGCGGTGCGAAGGTCGGATAAGTTCATGAAAAATAATTAATCGTCATTATTATCTTCTTCTTTATTATCTTCTTCTTTCTCCTGATCCACAGGAGTGATTAGGTTCTCTGCTTCATTAAATTTGCTTTTTCCTGAATCCATCCACTTGAAAAATGCTTCAACAGAACGAAACTTAGCATTCCCAAACGGAGAACTAACATTAAAACGCTGTCTCGGCCAAAAAGGATCATCATATGTGAGATTCCCGTCTTTCATAAACCATGATTTACTAAAAGCATTTGTATTCCAAAACCAACCGACACCTCCTATATCTGCCTTATCCAAATCTTTTATTCCATACTCATGTCCGGCATATGTTTCTAAATTCGTTAAATCCTTGTCTGTCACTTTGTAGCCCTTCCAATACTTTTTCATATCTTCCCTTAAGAACAATTGTCGAATAAATTTCTTTGGGTTTTCTTCTCCCTCCCACAATTTTGGGTGTAACTCTGGATCCACTCCCAATGCTAATTTCTCATAAAAATCATCCAGTCCTCTGTGACTTTCTTCCTTCTTTTCTATTCCTAATACTTTTTGAAGCGCTGTTTCCGACCAATTTTCAAGTTTTTTTCCTGATTCGCCCTCTTTTGGATTTTTGAATGTAATTTCCTTCGCTCCTTCCACCTCAGTTATTTCTATCCGATCAGCACTCGCCAAAAGGCTATTCCATGTCTCACGACTGATATCTCCCCGAAATCCTTCTGATGATTCATTTTTGATACCATCCGCCGCCCATGTGAATAACTCCGTCAATGCAGGAGTTTCTTTCATCTTCTCTTCCCATCCTCGAAATTCAGGCAAACTCACCTTTTCCAAATCTTTTTCTGTTCCATCAACAAACCCTAAAAGCTCCTTCATCGGCGTAGCAATGCCGAGAGAGCTTCCTTCTGGCATCGCCTCTAAAGATTTTCCATTTCGAAACGTATCAAAGGATGCGCGAAGTGTTTTATTTTCCTCTGCATTCCATTCCTTCACACGTTTATTTTTTTCAATTTCATCCAAAAGCTTTTGCTTGGATTCCGGTATTTCTTTTTTCTTTTGTCCAAAGAGTTTTTCGATTCCTCCAAACATTTGTTTCAAAAAAGGAATTTTGTCAAAAAGCGGTCCTAGAAATTTTCCGAGTTTTTCAAATGCACGTCCTATGGTATGAAGAATCTTTGCCATTCCTTTTAAGGGATATTTCTCCTGACGCCACGCTTCAAATGATTCAGCCGTTTCTCCCGCAAGCCGGGCTTTGTAATACAAGTCTGCCAGCGATTCTGTTTGTCCAGCCGGAATCTCATCCCATGCGTCATCCGGAATAGAATCCAAAATAGCCTTGCACTCTTCGGGATGAGTCTCTTCTGATATTTTTTCCACTTTTATTTCATATTTGTAATCCTCAGGGTTTGTATAGGCGAACTTCAAAGCCTCAATAGCTTTTCCATACCCTGCTTCAACCTCTGCTGTTTTTTCGAGGAATAAACGAACTCCCTCTTCCACCTTTGGTTTTATAAGATCGAATCCCGCGTCTAGCTCTTTATTTTTCGCGTCTGTTATCTTATTGATTAATTTGTTTTTCACCTCTGAAAAAGGAGGGATCGAAGGCTCTCCTCTGTCTATTTCTGTCTCTAATTCCTGAAATACTGCATCCAGTGCTGATTGAACAACAGAAGCATTTTCATCTTGTGAAATATTTGTTTTTATGGAAGTTTTGAGTTCCGTCAAAATACGAAGCGCCTTTGTTTTTGCCTGAGCAAGCACTTCTGGTGATTTTATTCTAGGTGTATCATTCTCCGTTTCTGACGGTTCTTCACTTTCATCCACATGAGAAGCATTACTCTCAACAGCCAAAGTTTCCACTTCTACTTCTAACCCCAATTCTTTTGCCAATTCCAAGAAAAATTCTGATTCCTGTCCTTTCTGAATCCCCATAACTTCCCGCAACATATCTCTCATATCTTGATTTTTTCCTTCTTTACTGAGGAGAGATCCTTTTGCTCCTTCTCTGTATGCTTCAATATTGCCAAGAGATGAAGCGAGCAAGTTCGAAAACTCTTGATCGAGCATAAAATTGTCTAAATCATTTCGTGTTAAGGCTTCTGCACCATTAATTTCTTCTGCTCTTTGTTTCACCCCTTCAAATGATTCTTGAACGCGATTAATATCAGATGACATGTGTTATTTTTTATTTTTATTTCCCCGCATTTTCTCCTTCAACTTTTCGTTGAATGCTTTGAGAATTTCTATTTTTTTCTGGAGTACTGACTTCTTTTGTGTCATTTTTTTGAAATTATCTTCTTATTATACCACAAAATATCTATTTCCACAAGTGTTGTGCCTGTTTTTCGAACTCTTTCTCGAATTGTTCGAGTTCCTTTTTTTCGACTTTTTTAATGCGATCATTCAGTGCTTTTACTTCTTCTACCGGCTGCACCTGCCCCCCGAAAACACTTTTTCGGGATTTCTTCTTCCAAAATTGAGGAGAGAATCGCATAAGAAAATGGATAGATATCGGATCATTGTACCATTTTTAAAGAAAAAAAACAAGCACCTCTCCATAAAAATTCGATTGTCATTGCGAGGACACTGAGCTTGTCGAAGTGGACGTGGCAATCTCGCAAATTTCTTCTGAGATCGCCCCGCTCCCCATTCGGCTATGCTCCCTGGCCTAGCCTGACCAGGGCAGGCAGGGTCACTCGCGATGCCAATAGAAGAAAAGAGGACATTGTCCCCCCCTCCAAATCATGGCACAATATCACCGAATGAATCGTGACGAAGCCCAGAAACGAATTGCCAAACTGCGCGAGAAAATATGGGAAGCCAATACCGCGTATTTCAACGAAAATAAAAATAGTGTCCCCGAATCGGTCCGCGACCAGATGAAGCAAGAGTTGATTGCGCTCGAAACTAAATTTCCGGATCTGCTCACCCCCGATTCCCCCACCCAACGCGTCGGAGTGCCTCTGGGCGGAAAACTGCCAAAAGTACCGCACCGTCACCGAAAATACTCGCTTTCCGATGTGTTTACCGCCGCAGAACTGCGCGAATTTGATGAACGAGTGAAGCGATTTTTAAAAGTAGAAACGGTCGAATATTCCTGCGAACTCAAAATTGACGGACTCAATGTCACGCTCTGGTACGAGAATGGGAAACTTGTACGTGCCCTCTCGCGCGGAGATGGGATTACGGGAGAAGATGTCACGCACACGATTCGGACGTGCGAAAATATTCCGCTTACGCTTCCCGAACCTCTTTCCCTTGAGATCTCGGGAGAATGTTTCATTGCCAAACAGGACTTTGAAACCATTAAAGCACAGGAACCCGACAGCAACTTTGCCAATCCCAGAAATCTTGCGGCGGGATCTGTCCGGCAACTGGATCCATCTATCGCCGAGAAGCGAAAACTGCGGATGTTTTTGTATGAACTTTCCCCTTCCCCCCTCTTTGGGAAAGAGGGGGATTTACCCCGTGAAATAGTCCCGACAAAGTCGGGACTCCCCGCCAAGGCGAGGATTTCATGGGGTGAAGGGGGTGTTACTCTTAAAAATCAACGCGAGTTGTTCACATTTTTCGATCAACAAAATCTTCCCCACGAAAAAGAATTCCAAGTATTTCCCGATATCGAACAGGTGATCAAGTTCTGTGAGGAATGGAGCCGTAAAAATGCCCGCGAGTCACTCTGGTACGAAATCGATGGCATTGTGATCAAAGTCCATAACTTTGAATTTAGACGCAGACTCGGTTATACCGCCAAAACCGCGAAATACGCCATTGCGTGGAAGTTTCCGGCGGAAGAAAAATACACCAAATTACTGGATGTACATTTTCAAGTCGGACGCACGGGAGCGATTACCCCTGTGGGAATCCTCGAACCCGTAGAAGTTGCCGGATCCACGGTTTCTCGCGCCACGCTTCACAACGCAGAGGAAATGAAACGGAAAAATATTCTCAAAGGTGACACGGTTATTATCCGAAAAGCTGGCGATGTAATTCCCGAAATCGTTGCTCCCATCGAACGCCTGCGTACCGGAAAAGAAGAAAAAATTTCTTTTCCCAAAAAATGTCCCGAATGCGGAAGCGAATTGAATATCTCCGAAATTGTCGCACGATGTGAGAATGCGGAATGTCCCGCACGACACCGAGAGAGTTTATATCACTTTGCTAAAGTGCTTGATATCGAAGGACTCGGCACCAAAACCATTGACGCATTGCTGGAACTGGAACTGATCCACACGCCGGCGGATTTCTGGAAACTGACACAATTTGATCTGGTGTCTTTGCCGGGATTCAAACACAAAAAAATCTTTAATCTACTTGATGCGCTCGAGGCACGAAAATCCCTCTCCCTCGCTGAGATTTTTACGGGACTCGGCATTCGATTTGTGGGAACCGAGAACGCCAAACTCATCGCTGAATTTTTCCGGGAGCGTCTGGGAGAATTCCAGATTTTAGACGAAAAACTGTATACTGGGAGTATACATTCCACAGTGGAAGACTTATTGTCAGTCGATGGTATCGGACCGCAAGTCGCCGAAAGCTTCATCGAATTCTGGCACCGTTCTTCGACCAAAAAACTGTTGAAAGATTTCAAAACATTGGGGATAAAAATTCTCTGGAACCACGTTCACGAAGCGCAGATTTTTTCTGGAAAAAAATTCGTCATCACGGGAAGTTTTGAACAATTTTCCCGTGATGAACTCAAGAAAATAGTGTCCGACCGCGGAGGAAAAATTCTCTCAAGTGTGTCCTCCAACGTAGACATACTTCTCGCCGGCGAAAAACCGGGTTCCAAACTCAAGAAATCTCAGGAATTAGGAGTAGAGGTATGGGAGGAGGAACAGATTTTGAACAAATTAGGAATGAAACAGGAAAAAAGCACGTTGTTTTAAAATAAATTCCAAATAACAAGCACCAAATAACAAATAATATTCAATGACCAAAATTCAAAATACAAAACAAATCCTTTGGAATTTTATACATTGGAATTTATTTGGGATTTGTTTTTTGGAATTTGGAATTTAATTCATCATTCTTAATTTTCAATGAAATTTTTGATTTGTCCCGACTCCTTCAAAGGCACGCTCTCATCGCACGAGGCGGCAAAAGCGATACGTGAAGGATTGCAAAAATCACTCGGTAACGACCACAAATACTGGATACACCCCATCGCCGATGGCGGGGAAGGAACGATTGAAGCCGTACTCGCCTCCTGCAACGGGAAAAAACATACCATAGAAGTACATAATCCCCTCGGAGAACCGCATACGGCACATTTTGGAATTATCGACGATGGGCGTACAGCGGTGCTGGAAATGGCAGAATCGAGCGGACTACTCCTTATTTCGGAAGAAAAAAGAAATCCCCTTCTCACCACCACCTACGGTGTGGGACAAATGATTCGTGCGGCACTCGATCAGAAAGTACAAAAAATAATTCTCGGAATCGGCGGGAGTGCCACAAACGATGGAGGTATCGGCATGGCGCAAGCACTGGGAGTAAAGTTTTTGGATTCTTCCGGCAAGGAAATCGAATTTCGAAAACAGGAAGGGTACTGTGCGCAGTCTCTCGAATATCTGACAAAAATTGATCTGTCGGGTCTCGATCCACGTATCGCCGATACAGAAATCATTGTCTGTTCGGATGTCACCAATCCCTTACTCGGTCACGAAGGCGCAAGCTTCGTCTATGCCACGCAAAAAGGAGCGCAAAAAAAAGATCTGCCAATACTTGACGGATTTCTCGCTCATCTCGCAGGTATTGTAGCCGAGACGGCGCCGTCTCTGCTACGGATGGAAATCATAGTCGGCGGAGGAGCCGCGGGAGGACTTGGAGCGGGACTGATGACCTTTCTCGGAGCGCATATCGAATCAGGACTTCCCTATCTGGCAGAACTTACCGGACTGACGCAAAAAATAGAGCAGTGCGATGTCGTCATCACCGGCGAGGGATGTATGGACGCGCAAACGGATTTTAATAAAGGACCGGCTCTGATCGCAAAAATTGCCAAAAAATTTGACAAAAGAGTATATGCCTTAAATGGATTTTTGGCAAAAAATCCTTGCGGGTTTGACGGCGTCTATGGTACAAATCAGCTTGCAGATTTTGATCCAAATTCCGTTTCAAAAAATGCCCGCTCCCTACTTTTACGCCTCAGTGAACGTCTTGGAAGCGAGTTCTCTTAAACCTCGTTTTTCTTCTTGAATGACTCACAAGATTTATATTTCGCAACCAATCCCAGAAAACGCTCTCAAAATTTTACGTGATGGAGGACTAGAAGTAGAGACGAATACGGACAACCGAGTTTTGGAAAAATCCGAACTCATGCAAGCCATCCAAGGCAAGGATGGACTTCTTTCGCTTTTAACCGATACCGTTGATGCGGAAGTACTCAGTGCCAACCCGAATCTCAAGATCGTCTCAAACTACGCCGTTGGCTACAACAACATCGACGTACAAGCCGCTACCGAACGAAATATTCTCGTCACCAATACGCCAGGCGTGCTCACCGAAACCACCGCCGACCTTGCTTTTGCGCTCCTCATGGCGTCTGCACGGAAATTACTCGAAGCCGACAAATTTACACGGGCCGGGAAATTTCACAAATGGGAACCACTTGGGTTTTTAGGACAAGATATACACGGAGCAACGCTGGGGATTGTTGGCGCCGGAAAAATTGGAACCGCGACCGCCCGCAAAGGTCACAAAGGATTTGGAATGCGCATTTTATACTTCGACCCAAACGAAAATGACTATCTCAACAATGAACTGCAAGCCACCAAAGTATCACTCGAGGAACTGTTGCAAGAATCTGATTTTGTATCACTACATGTTCCCTTAATCGAAAAAACACACCATCTCATCGGCGCACAAGAACTCAGTCTCATGAAACCAACCGCCTACCTGATCAACACCGCTAGAGGACCAGTGGTCGATGAAGCGACATTAGCCGAAGCACTCCAAAAGGGAACGATTGCGGGAGCCGGACTCGACGTATACGAAAACGAACCTGATGTTCACCCTGACCTTCTCAATCTTGATAATGTTATCCTTGCGCCTCACATTGCGTCCGCTTCTATTCACACACGTCAAGAAATGGCACGCATCGCCGCTGAAAACATTGTGGCATTCTTTGAGGGAGAAGATATCCCCTCTCCCGTAAATCCGGAAATTCTTTCTCATTCGTAATTCGTCATTTTCAATTTGTAATTAATTTCTTCATGCATATCGCCAAAAGAATGTCGCGCCTCGGAACCGAAACCGCCTATGCCGTTGCTGGAGATGCCACCGCATACGCGGAAAAAGGAAATAAAGTCTATCCCTTTCATTTGGGAGACATAAATCTGCCAACCGCTCCGAATATCATCGACTCGGCTGTAAAATACATGAAGGAAGGCAAAACCGGCTATTGTCCGGCAGCTGGTATCAAACAACTGCGACAAGCACTCGCTGAGGATATAAATCGCACACACGGAACCCATTACACTTGGGAAAACGTGTCTGTGCAATCGGGAGGAAAACCGGTAATCGGGAAATTTCTCATGAATGTCATGGAAGAAGGAGACGAAGTCCTCTACCCCACTCCGGGCTACCCGATCTATGAATCGCAGGTGGATTTCTTCGGAGGCGTACGCAAACCGTACATCTACCAAGAAACCGATGACGGATTTGTGTTTCATATGGAATATTCCCGTTCTCTCATCACGCCTCGCACGTCGACGTTTAT